>JBBQBU010000398.1:0-5719 GCA_038318015.1 Chloroflexota bacterium
GAGAGGGGAGTTAGCCCTACTTGCTGCTTGCCACTTGCCACTTGCCACTTGCCACTCGGGTAGACTGCTGGGGCTGCACCGTGGCGGCAACAGCATCTCTCTGGAGGACCGACGATGGCGGTTCAACTCGGCACCGCCCCGGACTCGTGGGGCGTCTGGCACCCTAGCGATCCGAAACAGACCCCCTGGCACCGGTTCATGGACGAGGCGGTCCAGGCCGGCTATACCCGCATCGAACTTGGTCCGTACGGCTACTTGCCAACCGACCCGGCTACCTTGCGCCGTGAACTGGAGCAACGCGGCTTGACGCTGGCCGGTGGCACGTTCGGCGGGGCGCTGCACCGCCCGGATGCCCGCGCCGACATTGAGGAGCAGGTGCGGCAGGTGGGCGACCTCGTGGGTGAGATGGGCGGAGGGTACCTCGTGCTGCTGCCGGCGGCCTACCGCGACGACGCCGGAGCGTTCATCGACCCGCGCACCCTGGACGATGCCGGCTGGCACCAGTTCATCGAGACCACGAACGGCCTCGGGCGGCTGGCACAGGAGCGCTTCGGCGGGCGGCTGCAGGTCGTGTTCCACCCGCACGCCGATTCCCACGTGGAAACGCCGGAGCAGGTGGAACGCTTCCTTGATGAGACGGACCCGGCCGTCGTCGGGTTGTGCCTGGACACCGGCCACTATGCGTACCGTGACGGCGACTCCATTGACTTGATGCGTCGGCGACACGACCGCATCCCCTACCTGCACATCAAGACGGTGGACGGCGAGCGGCTGCGCCAGGCCCATGCGGGCGACCTGTCGTTCCCGGAGGCCGTCGCGGCGGGCGTCTTCTGCGAGCCGGACGTGGGCGTCATCGACTTCCCGGCGTTCACGCGCCTGCTCGATCAACTCGGCTTCGACGGGTACGCCATCGTCGAGCACGACCTGTACCCCTGCGCGTTTGATGTGCCGTTGCCCATCGCGACGCGGACCCGGACCTACCTGGGCGGCATCGGCCTGGGCTGACCACCGCCCGCCCGCTTTCACCGCTTGCCGCCGCCTATCAGAGGTCAGTGGCCGGACTGCACGCGGCTTTCGGGGTGGGCCGGGCTGGGCGTCGGGGACGGTTCGGCGACCAGTTCGGCGGCCATCGGGCTGCCGCTCAGGGCCAGCCGCGCCTCAGACGGCAGCCGCAAGAACGCGGCACGACGGTTTGCGTCGAACAGCAGCAGGCCAATCGCCATCACCACATAGGCGACGGCGAACCAGAAGTGCGCGCCCTCCCACGGGGCCACCAGTTGCAGCACAAACAGGACGAACAGCGCCAGCGCGCCGCGCCAGTCCAGCGCCAGCGCCACGATCAGCACGATCGCGAAGAGTGACTGCGCGCTGGTCAGGAACAGCTCCATCGCCTGCCGGCCGTCAATCGGCAGTGAGGCCGGCCGCCCCGACGCGATGCTGTAGACCAGCGCCAGCGTCCCGATGAGCAGCGTCCACTGGTTCACTTTGGACGAGACCATCGCGCGCATACCGGCGGCGGCGTTCCCGCGCCACGTGAAGAGGATGGCGATCAAAAACTCGGGCGACTCTGAGGCCAGCGGCGCGAGCCACTGCACCAGCAGGAACTCGTCAATGCCGAACTGCAAGCCGCTTTCGACCAGTCCTTCAGCGAACGGCTCGGCCGAGGCGAAGATGGTGGTGGCGGCGAACAGGAAGAGCGCACCGACCCCGAAGCGTCGCTTCGTAGTGGGCAAGTTCCCGACGATGCGGGCCGGGCCGACCAACTCCGGCTCGTGCGACTCGGCGCGGGATGCCGCCCAGGCGTAGAGGCCGAACAGCGCCGCGAATACGACGGTGTCGAACAGCGACAGCCCGCCCCGCATCGGGATGGTGAACGAGTACAGCGTCGCCACCAGCAGAATGGCGATCTCGATGGCCTGCCCGCGCTCGAGCGTGACCTTGTGGGCGCGGAAGCGGAGCCACGCCACCAACACGATGGCACTCCAGCCAATGCCGATTAGCAACCGGTTCGCGCCAGTCATGTTGGCGATGGCGTAGCTAGCCTGCGTGGGGTCAGACGCGGCCTTCCAGGCGAACACCATATCGACGGCGTACTCCGGCAGCACGGCGATCAGCGCCAGCAGGGCCAGCGCGAGCGCCTGCGAGACGTCCTTCTCGAACGCTTCGGCGGCCCACGAGAGCAGGAACGCCGCGCCGACAATCGCGAGGCCGGACAGGGCGGCGACGATGGCAGGGTCGCCGTGGTACCCCTGGAAGCGGAGGAACAGCCACGGCAGGCCAACGGCGATGGCGATGGTCATAAAGACGACATCGCGGCGTGTGGCCCGCTCGGAGCCTATCGGCTCGTCAGAAGCAGACATCCAGTACCTACCTTGTGCGAGACGTCCGCGGGCAGACAAAAGGATAGCAGCCCGCAGCGAAGAAGCCGCGGAAAGTCTCGCGAACGGCCTGGGTAGGCACCGGCCACGGACCGGGCGCCGGCCTTGAAGATGCGGCTCCGTGTTGACGATCCGTGACACCTCAACGGTGAGGCGCTACTCCCTTTCCACCCCCGGAGCCTAGCACGACGATGCCCACCATGCGGTCAATTTCATGAATTCCTCATGAAGCTGCCCGTCAGGCCCGTTCATTGGTGGGCTGGGTGCTGGCCGTTGGTTCGGCTCCTGCGCCGTCATGCTCGCGGCTGCCGACCACCACATCGTTGGCGAGCCGCACTTGATTCCGCCCGTCGGCCTTCGCGCGGTAGAGGGAGGTATCGGCGGCCGCGAAGATGGTGCTCGGCTGGTCGCGCTCCGGCCCGGCCCCGGCGATGCCAATGCTGAGCGTGATCGGGCGGCCGTCAACGTGCTGGCCGAGTACGCCCTCCTCGGCGCGCGCTCTGATGCGCTCGGCAAGCATCACGGCGTCGCCGGGCCAGGTTTCGGGCAGGATCAGCACCAGTTCTTCGCCGCCGTACCGGCAGATGAGGTCGGTCGAGCGCCGCTCGGCCAGGAGCAGCGCTGCCAGCTTCCGCAGTACCTCGTCGCCGACCGCGTGCCCGAAGCCGTCGTTGACCGCTTTGAAATGGTCGATGTCGATGATGGCAAGGCACAGCGGCCGGCCGTAGCGGCGCACGCGGTCCAGCTCTTCGTCAAGGCGCTGTTCGAGCCAGCGCCGGTTGGCAAGGCCGGTCAGCGGGTCGGTGAGGGAGCGGGCCTCCGCCTCCTCGACGAGGCTCGCCATCATCAGCGCGTTGACGACGTGCGGCACTACCATCGAGATGGTCCGGCGGGCTTCGTGGTCGAACGCTGAGACGTGCTGTGCCCAGAACAACAGTGCCCCATAGGTGTTGCCCCGTCCAATCAGCGGCGCGGCGGCCAGCGCGGCGGCCCCGCGTGAGATGAGCGTACGCTCGAAGGGGGCCAGCGGCACCCTGGACGCCGGGGAGGTGTCGCGCAGGATGCGGGTGAGGCCGGAGCGCAGGCATTCGCCAACGAGGCCGCCAGCGAACATGCGGGTGGCCGGAACGTCGCTGCCGGAGACTTCGCGCGAGGTTTCGGGGATGACGAGTCGCAGGCCGCCGCCCGCCTCGCGCACGATCAGGAGGGCATCTTCCACGTCAAGGAGCTGCTCGGCGTACCGGTGCAAGACGGCAGCCACGCGCCGCCGGTCAATGCTGGCGGACACTTCGGCGGCAATCTCGTTGATGAGCAGCAGCCTGGTCAGTACCTGTTGCAGCGGCAGGTCAGCCATCGCGCCGTTTGTCTGCTCCCTGGGGGGCCGCCGGACGGGCCTGCTGCGCCAACGTCGTTGCCCTCTACCAAGAGGAACGAGGGTGGCGGTGTCGCGGTGCACGTCAGGGGGTGTGCGGTGCCTTGCAATCCCCTGACAGCCCCACTGAATGCAGGCGGGACTGCTGCCACCAAAGCGGACCGGGGAAAGCAAGTACCTCGCACAGCGAGCAAGGCGACGAATCTAGGGACGAAGCGCGGTGACTTCTTCGGCTATCCAGTCAAGTGTTGCCAGGAATTGCCGCATGGACTCTTCTGGCGCCAGCAGTGCAAGAGGAAACATGGACCAACCTCCAAGGCGTTCCTCAGCCAGGCTCACGCCATCAATCTGATTCAGCCTGATCCAGAACTCACGTAGCTTCGACTCGTCGTTGAACGGCGAATGCGACTTCATGCCGTCAAAATAGGTCTCAACGTGGCCGCTAGTGAACACCCCGACGGGCCGGCATTGGCCACCTGCGTAGCGAATGCTCGGGTAGAAGCTCCCATTGCGAGCCCCACGACCCCAGTGCAGGTCGAGTCCCCGGTCATTTGTCCAATCGAGAATACGGCGAAAGGCAGTTACGACCTCTGCTGTATTGCTCTCTTGCAGGGCATGAAGGAATGCCTCCGCATCCCACTGGCGTCCAGGTGAGCGTGGAGCGGACTTCCGCTGCTGCGCTTCCGCCGTCTGGCCCAAGACTCGCGGAACCATTGCCCGCTGGCCCTGCCCGAGATACTGTCGGACCTCCACGGCCAAGACCTGCGCTGGATCCATCTGCTCGTTGAGAAACTCGACGATACGCAGGAGTTCGGTAGGGATCTTGTCCGCCACGAACACCATGCGAACCTTGCCAGCCTGGAGATTGACTTTCGCTTGCTGCCAAAATGCGACTGGGTCGATATCACGCCCGAGACATTCCTCGAAGACGTTCACGGGGTCGCGCCCCTCGTCCGCACATCTCTGTTCGAACTGCGCCTGCATCTTTTCGACGGGCCAGTAGACAACAGCATTCGCCGCATAGTCGAGCATCTGGCCGACGACCTCCCGACGGATGCGAGTGTCGGTTGAGCGCTTCACCTCAACGAGCGTTGGTACAGCATCTTGGTCGAGGAAAACGTGATCAATGGACCAGCGTCCAACTCCACCCTCTTCTGACGCGAGTGGCACCTCACGCGAGATGAGTAGCCATCGCCTCGGTGCGGCGGTGTTGATCTGGTCGCCTGCCAGCAGGCTGGGATACGTGGCAAGCAACTCCTGAAGCAGCGCCTCCGAATCATATGCCGTCTCGGGCATCTCTACCAGTTGGCCATCTCCCTGGATCAAATAGATGCCCCCCATCGTTGCCTCCCGCAAGTCGATTTTGCTCATCTCTACAACAGAACACGCTATATCCACATCCTAGTGAGCCTCGGAAATGTAGCCGCAGTGGCTGAACCGACAGGCCGCGCCGGAAGTCTCCATGGTTGCATCACGATGCCGCGCTCGTTGGTCAGCGCCTCATCGACCATCGCGGCAATGCGACGACCACGGCGTTCGGCCTCCTGACGAAGTCGTTTCTCGTCGATCCAGCCTTTCGCGCGGGCCTGACGGATGCCGATGATAACGTGCTCTGGTGATGCGCCAGCACTCGCCATCCTGGTGCACCCGCGTCGGCACCGGGGCGGCGGTGCCGACGCGGGTGCAGATCGGGTTTCCACTGAGCTTCAAGAACATCAACGTCACAGACTCGGCGGGCCTGGCAACAACGATTCAGACACAGTCCGGTGCCCTCGCCGGCCACTGGGTGACGTGCACCGGCAAGGTGGCGGTCGGGACGATCGCCAAAAACATCCAGATCCAGGCGACCGCCCCGGCGACGCCCGGCACCTTCAACGTGGTCGCCACTGTGGACGCCACCGGCAACTCCCCAGATGCGAACCAGAGCAACAACAGCGATACCATGACGTTCCGCGTCCAATAAGCCAAC
>JBBQBU010000399.1:0-5704 GCA_038318015.1 Chloroflexota bacterium
ATCAGCGCCTTCGCCGGCACGATCATCGAGAGGTCCGGCACGTCCGCGTCGCCCAGGTCCAGTTTGCGAACCGCCAGACGGAACCCGTCAGCAGCCGCCATCGTCAGCTTACCGCCCGCCACCATCATCAGCACGCCTGCCAGGACCGGGCGGCTGTCGTCTGGGGCCGCTGCGAACACCACCTGTCCGATGGCTTCCTTCAGGCGCGGTGCCGCGATCTTCAAGCTCGTGCCGCCGCTCACCGACGGGATCGCCGGGAACTCCTCGGCGTCGATCCCGCTGATGTTCGCTTCGGATCGCCCGCAGCTCAAATGGGCCTTCATGCCCTTCAGTTCAAGCGACAGCGGCTCACCGGCTGAGAGCAAGCCCACGTAGTCCGCCAGCAGCCGCGCCGGCAGCGTGATCTCGCCCTCCTCCTCCACCTTCGCGCCGACCCAGCAGACGACCGTCAACTCCAGGTTCGTCGCGGCCAGCTTGAGCTGCCCACCCTCTGTTTTCAGCAGCACATTCGCTAGCACCGGGAGGGTGCTCCTGGGGGCCACCACCCGGCCGACAGCCGACAGTCCCTCATTCAGCTTTTCAGGCAGGCAGGTCAATTTCATCGTGTACGACTCCCAAGAACGCCAGGACGCGTGATGCAAGCATTCGACAGAACATGCGCGAGCAACGAGCCTACGCGAGCGTGGCGCGGCTGCCCCGGCTACCAGACGCATGATACCGGCACTCGGCCTTCCACAGACCGTCCATCCGCCGCGCGACCCGCCGGCTTTGGACGCATGTTGCGATCACTTCACCGCCGAGTTGACAACACGCAGTCCTGTCAGCCTCCGCGACCTTGGGCTGAGTGACTAAATGCAGCCAGCAGGTGCCACGCCCAAAACCACGCAGCGAGCTTGAAACGCGCAGCGGCCTTGAGAGGCGCTCGGCGTCGGCGACTACGGCTTCTTTGGCTCTGGCTTCGACGACTGTGCCGGTGCCATGGTTGGCTCCGACTTCTTCGCCTCAAACTTCGGTGGCTCGGCCTTGCGCGGTTCAGGCTTCGGTTGTGCCTTCGTCGGCTCCGTCCGGATCGACTGCGACCTCTGCACGGTCGTCGTCGGCGCAGGCTTTGGTGTGGGGCTTGGGGTCGGGCGGGGCGTTGGCGTTGCCGGCGGCTTCGCCTCGAACTTTGGCGCTGTCGGCCGCGTTGCCGTTGGTGCCGTGGATGCTGCCGACGACTGTTGCGGCTTCGGCGTCTGGGTTGGGACGACCGGCGTGCCCGTGCTCGGCCGGGACACCCAGGACGGCGGCACCGGCGTCCCGGTCGGCTGTTTTGTCGGCTGCGCCACCGTTGGGACCGGAGTGCTCGTCGGGACCGGCGTCGCGGACGGCACCGGCGGGTTTGTCGGCACCATCGTCGCAGTCGGTACGCTCGTCGCAATTGGTGGAACTGGCGTGGCGGTAGCAGCCGCCGCCGCGGGCGGCTTCGCGCCGACGACTACCGGCACCGTTGGCGTTCGCGTTGCCGGAGTTGCAAACACACCTGTCGTCGCCGATGTCTCCGGCTGCTTCGTCGGCACGACCACGGTCGGCGTGCCCGCTCCGCCAGGCCGGCCCGCCGACCCCACGACCACCGGCGTCTTCACCGCAGCCGTTGGCGTCACCACGCGAGCCGGGGTGCTCGTTGCGCCGGCCGTTGCCACCGCCCCGCCCTGGCTATCGACGCTCGTACCGCCTCCGCTGCCGCCAGCAGATGCGACCACGCCGCCGGACGGCTGCCCGCCGTTGTTGTCGTTCCCGTTGCTGGCGTTGTCGTTGCTCTTGCGTTGACTGTTGCTGTCGTTGCCACTGCTGCGGCTCGTCGTCGTCACCCGGCGCACCGTCTGTGCCTGCGCCACGCTCGTGACGGGGGCGGTCGGTGCCGCTGCGACCGGCGCACCCAGGCGGTCATCGGTGGCGATAATGAGCGTCAACGGCGTGCCCGTCCGCAATGTGCCGAGCGGCGTCGCGGTCGGCGCGGCTGCCACAGCTACGGCCGACACCGCACTCGGCGCGAGTTCCCCGGCCACCGCCGGCCCGCCACTTGCTGCCGCCGCCGTGATGCCTGCCCCAGATTGCACGGCCCCGGGCACGCCGCTGCCGTTCGTCACCGCCGGCGCCGCCGCGGCTGCTGCCGCCTGCGAACCGCCGCCGACCGGCACCGGTGGTACCGCCCCCACAGCCCTCAGGCCGCCGGGGACTGCGCCTTGCCGTCCGACCGGCGCGGCACCGGTAGCGCCTGCCACCGCCGCGTCCGGCCCCCCAGCATTGCTGCCGGCTGGCGTCGGGGTGCCGGTCGGCTGCACCGTTGGGAGCGGGCTTGGCGGCTGCTGGTCCGGCGTATCGGCGGCCGGGACCGGCACGTACACGATGCGCTCAATGACGCGTTCTACGATCCGCTCGACTGGCACCAGGACAGCCACGTCCTGCGACACGAAGCGAATCTCCACGCGGGGAACACCCTCGCGAATCAGGTGCTGCAAGCCCGCGAATAGGGGGAGCAGCAGCAGGAGCAGCGCAAAGAGGCGTACCTGCGCCAGCAGACCGGCGCGCGACGCGGCCCACCGACCCAGCCGACTTCGCACCGCTCGACTCGCATCCTGCACCGCGGCGCCCCCCTGAAAACCTTCGAGGGACTAACGATACACTGCGCCGTGACGGGATGGGTATCTGTAGATGTTCCCGAAGTGGTCGCCGACTGGTATCCTGCGGGTGCCACTGCCGGCTGACGTGTGAAAATGCCTGCTGCACACCGCGCGCGAATACCCTCCGACCGATCACTTGGGCTGACGCTTCTCGGCGTCGGTGCGTTGTTGGCCGCGCTCGTCGTGGGCGACGCGGCCGGGACCGGCTGCGGCTGGCCGACGACGCTGCTCTACGCCGTCGCCGCGACAGTACTGGCGAGCCTGCCCGTTCGCCTGCCGGGCAGCGCCATCTCGCTGTTGCCGGCCGTCCTGCTCCCAGTCTGGCTAAGTTGCGGCATGGCCGCGTCCAGTGTGCTCGTGGTGGCCGCCATCCTGCTCGCCGGAGCCGTCCTCCGCACGGGCGGGCTGACCACGGCGCTGTCGGCGGCGATGGCCCTGGCCGGCGTGTTCGTGGGCGACCTGGCGGGTCTGGCGGCCGTGAACGCGATCCCCAGGCCGGACGGGGTGCCCGAGTCCGTCGTCGCCGGCATCGCGTTCGTCGTCGGCGTCTGGATCGGTGAGGTGTTGATCCTCCGCGTGGCAGCGGCGGGCGGCCTTGAGAAGGAAACCAACGCGTTGCCCGCTGCCAATCTCATCGCGAACCTGTTGCTCGTCTTCCCCGGCGTCACCCTCGCCGAAGTCCTGGCGGCGCGCGGTGTCACCCTCTTTAGCCTGCTGCTCGTCGTGCTGGTCGTTGCGCTCGGTCTGATCGCGCTGTACCTGACTGCCGAGACCGAGCGGCGAGGCGCGGCCGGTGAACGCCAGCGTCTTGAATCCATCGTGTCGCAGGTGCCAGACGGCATCTTCGCCGTGCGGCCGGACCTGACGCTGGAGTGGCTCAACGACACCGCCAGCCGCCTGACCGGCTGGGATGCCGAGCAGGCGGCTGGTCGCCCTGCCATGGATATCGTCCAGGCCGAGCGCCCAGACGGGACTGCCGTTGACCACCAGGCGGCCTTCCTCGAAGCGGCTAGGACCGGTAAGGCCGTCCACGAGGCGGCAACCTTGAAGGGCCGCGATGGGCAAGAACGGTCGGTCATCATTAGCTACACGTCGCTGACTGGGAACGAAGACGGCTTTGACGTGGGCGTGGCAGCCGTGCGCGAAGTCGCCGAGGACAACCGCGACTCGCAGATTGCGGACCTGGGCCACGAGTTGCGGTCGCCGCTGACGGCCATCCTCGGCTACACCGGCCTGATGCTCGGGGCCGCGCCGGGGTCGCTTGACGCCGACCGTCAGGCCGAGTTCATCGCCCGCATCGCCGCATCCGGCGACTACATGCTGCGGCTGGTGAACAACCTCCTCGATCTACGACGCATGGAGTCCGGCGCGGAGCAACTCCAGCCCGCGCCGATCCATGTTGATCGCATCTTGCAGCTTGTCGTCGCCATGTCCCGCCCGCGCGCCACCGAGAAGCAGATCACCATTACCCTTGAAGCAGAGCCGGCCCTGCGCCCGGTCATGACTGACGAGTTGCTAGTGCGGCGCATCATTGACAACCTGCTGTCGAACGCCATCAAGTACACCGCGCCGGGCGGGTCGGTGCGGGTCACGGCCAGGCAGTTCGGCGAGGTGGTGGATGTCGCGGTTGCCGACACCGGCATCGGCCTGACCGAGGAGGAGCAGCGGCTGTTGTTCCAGCGCTTCTTCCGCTCCAGCCGCCCCGAGGCCCGCCAGGAGCGCGGCACCGGACTGGGGATGGCGTTGGTACAGGAATCGCTGCGGCGGCTGGGCGGGCAGATTCGCGTCGAGAGCAAGGTGGGCGAAGGCACGACCTTCACGGTGTCCGTGCCGCCGCTGGCCCCGCACGAGGTCGCCGCCTACCGCCCCACCGCCACCCAGTCGCTGTAGCGGGGCAGCACGGCCCGACGCTATCCGTTGCCTAGAACGCGCTCGCGCCGCCCCCGACGAACGTGTCCCACGCGCCGCACCGATCAACCACGCTCAGGGATACGGTGGCGGCCCCGCCGGCAGCGCGCCGCAGCGTGAACGTCGTGGTCGCGGCCGTCCCCGGCAGTGGCACCGTGAACACGCCGCTCTTGCCAACCTGCCCGCCGGCGTCTACCAGTGCGTTCCGCGTCTCGCTGAACTGCAGCGAGAGCACCCGATTGTTCGCCCCGGTCGCCGTCACTGTCACCTGGAGTGCTCCGCCGCCGGCCGCGCTTGACACCTGGACCGGTGGTCGCGGGCTGCACGCAATCGGTGGCAGCGTGGCAGTGGCGGCCGGAGTGAGCGTCGGCGTGGGCGTGCGGGTCGCAGTTGCGGTTGGCGTGTTCGTCGCCGGGCTGCCGTTTGTCACCGCCACTGATCCAACGTTCGTGTTCCAGACATAGTTGGCCGTCCAGTCGTTCGCGAACACAGCCACGACGACCGTGTACGATCCGACTGCTGTCCCGGCCGGCACGTCCCAGGTAAACGGGAACGACCGCTGCTGCCCCGCCATGAACGTCTGGTTCTGTTTGTAATCCTGGAAGACTTTGGTGCCCGTAGACGAATAGATCTCGACATCCACCAGGACGGACGTTGCGCTGCCGCTGCGGACCAGCGCCGTGATGGTGCTGGAGCCGCCGGGGTTGACGCTGGCCGGTGCAAACATCGCGCCGGTGGAGTAGCCGCCGGGCGCTGGCGGCGGCAGTTGCGTGACCGGCGGCGGCGTGGCCGTCGGTGTGGCTGTTGCGCCGCCGGGGGTGGCGGTCGGCGTTGCGGTGGCGGGCTGACCCGAGCCGACCGGTAGGCTCATTGCGCCGGTGGTGTAGTAGGCGGCCGCGCGGTTCCGGAAGAAGCCGCCGTCGTCGTCCGCGTTGTACGAGGCCTGGATGTTGCCGTTGATCGCCGTCGGGTTGGTCGTGCCGTCGCCGTTGGCGTCGCAGGCACAGGTCGCACCCTCGGCGCCGCGCCCGAAGAAGAAGCCGATCACCCCGGCGTTGACGTACTCCGCGAGGTGCGCGCGGGCCGGCTCGTCGAGCAGCCACTCGACGCGGTTGTCCTGGTAGTGGTTCCAG
>JBBQBU010000400.1:0-5675 GCA_038318015.1 Chloroflexota bacterium
CGCGGACGGCCACCAGGCTTGGCGGCGGGGAGCAGGGGATGCAACAGCTCCCACTGCTCGGCGGTGAGGTCGGTTGGGTATGCTTTCCGAATCATACTTGACCATAATCCACCCACCTACCCCTTCGCACACACTTTCTAACACTGTCATCCCGAGTGATGTCGTTGCGCGCAGCGTGACGATATTTGTGCAGCGAGCCTGCGAGCGCAATCGAGGGATCTCTAGGTCGGGATATCCGTTGCCGAGATCCCTCCGCTCCGCTCGCAAGCTCGCGTCGGTCGGGATGACATGACTTGCTGCGACCCATCAATATTCATGTGACTGGCTACTAGTGGGTCACGTCGTATTTGATTGGGGATGCGTCAATCTGGTCGGATCCTCAACTATATGGAGCGTGACCCACTAGCATGGCTGCTGGTGCGTCTGTCACCATCAGCGCCTCGGGCACCTCGGCTACCATCGGGGCCGCTGGCACAAGGAACGGCGCTTCGGCGTCAGCTCACGGAGGGGTACAGACTCAATGACGCGATTTGCGAACCTGCCGCTTCTGCCGACGACGGTCGTCGGCTCTCATGGTAAGGCCAGTTGGTGGTTTGCCGGGGTGCGCGAGCATGAGAAGGGCGTCTGGGGCGAGGGCGACCTTGCCGAGATGCTGGATGACGCCGCCGACACAGCCATCCGCGACATGACGCTGGCCGATGTCGATGTCATCACCGACGGCGAGGTCCGCCGCCTTGATGGATACGTCGATTCATACTACACGGTCATCCAGAACATCGCGCCCATCGAGATCAAGCGGAAGGACGGCCCCTGGGGGTACGACCAGCAGACCCGCTACGTCGCGACGGGGAAGATCGGGGTGCCAGAGGGCGGCCTCGGCATCATCGGCGAGTTCAAGTACGCGATGGAGCACAGCGACAAGCCGATGAAGGCGACCTGTGCCGGCCCACTGACGTTCGGCTCGCGCATCCACCCCGGCGACCACTACAAGGGCACCGTTGATATCGCCGAGCGCTTCTGCGAGGTCATCAACGAGGAACTGAAGGGGCTGGTTGCTGCGGGCGCGGAGTACATCCAGATCGACGAGCCGGCGCGCGGCAACGTCTCCGGTGAGGAGATGGCGCGCCTGTTCAACAAGGCGACCGAGGGCGTGAAGGCAAAGCTGGCGTTCCACATCTGCTTCGGCAACCGCTTCGGGCGCGGGCGCTTCCAGCGGACCTACGCGAACTACTTCCCCGGTGCGCTGGAGGCGAAGACCGACCAGTTCGTGCTGGAGTTCGCGAGCCGCGAGATGTCCGAGATCGAAAAGGTCGGCGAGTGGCTGAGCGACGGCCGCGAGCTTGGTGCGGGTCTGGTGGACGTGAAGTCGTTCTACACGGACACGGCTGAAGACGTGGCGAAGCGCATCCACAAGACGCTGGAGTACATCAAGCCGGAGAAGCTGTGGCTGAACCCCGACTGCGGGTTTGGCTGGAGCCCGCGCTACATGTGCAACCAGAAGATCGGGGCGCTGGCTGATGGCGCGAAGCTGGCCCGCAAGCAACTGGGCCTCTAACCCACCGTGGCACACGACAAGGCCCGCTGCTCACTCGGAGCGGCGGGCCTTGTCCATTCCTGCCAGTAGATGAATACTGTTATCACGTGATGCAAGAATCTGCGAGATGCGCATGCGAACACGTACACGGTTATTGATCCTGGGCATGGTGCTGGTCGGTGTGATCGGGTATGGCATCTTCGTGTCGTCGGGGTACGGCGGGGCGCGCGATGTCGCCGCCTTTGAGGCCGAGATGCGGCAGAGCCTGCCCCTCGGCAGCAGCCGCGAGCAGGTGGACGAGCGATTCCGGGCGGTCGGTGTCGGGCGGCGCTATGTGCCGGCCGAGCGCACCATCTACGCTATCACCCCGACGGTACGCCGCAACCTGTTCACCTTCGAGAACGTGCAGATCCTGGCGCACTTCGACGACATGGACCATCTGACGGCGCTGGAGTTCCAGCCGGCGCTGTCCGGCCGGCAGTAGCTCGCTTCAGTCACACTACCGCGTGGCGGCCATCGCTCAAGATCAGTTCACCGGTCGCGGTAGACATCGCGGCGATGACCGACCTTGACGACTTCGATGATCAACTCGGCATCGGCTACGGTGTAGAGGATGCGATACACACCCTGGCGGATGCGATACCTCTCCTGGGCTGCCAGCTTCTCGGACCCAGGCGGGCGCGGATCGTAGCGCAGAGCATCAATGCGCGCCAGTATGCGCTCAACGTGGCTGGGGGGAATGCCGCGCAGATCTCTGGCTACTGACGGCTTGATGCGAAGGTCAAAGCGTCCCATCGATCCGTAACTGATCAAGGAACGATTCATAGCTGATTGACTGTTCGTGTTCTCGTTCAGTGAACGCCGTCAGGTCTTCGTGATCCTCGCGGAGCGCTTCCCGTACGGCCTCGTTGACGATCTCTGACATGCTGCGATGGGTCGCGGCGGCCTTCAAACGCAATGCCTGGTGCAGGGTTGGATCGAGGTAGAGCGTGGAGCGAACAGCGCCACCTGCCATTTCGGCCTCCAGAACGTTTTGGCGTCATGACATTGTATCCGTAGCCTTCCGTCTGTCGAATCTTCGCCTGGAAAGTGTGCCAGCACGATCTTCTTTCAGAGCGCCTTGTCTGCCGCACTGCCCCTCGGCAGTGCTCGCCTTCAGGCCGTCGTCACGACCGTGTGCTACAGTGCCGGCAACTGACAGGCTCACTCTCGGAGGCGCACATGGTCCTGGATGTTTCGTCGCGGTCGGTAGAGCAGGCGCGCATGTTGGAGCGGGCGGCGGCCGTGATGCCGGGTGGCACGCTCGGTTACTTTCGCCTGCCGGACGACGTGCAACTGGTCATCCGTTCGGGGCGCGGCAGCAAGGTGTACGACGTAGACGGCCGCGAGTACCTGGACTACGTGCTTGGCTCCGGCCCGATGCTGATCGGGCACGCGCACCCGGCCGTCACGGCGGCTGTCACAGAGCAGTTGGCGCGCGGTAGCACGTTCTACATCGCCACCGAAGAGGCGATCCGGCTGGCCGAGAAGATCGTTGAGCTTGCGCCGTGTGCGGATCAGGTACGCTTCGTCAGCACTGGCAACGAGGCCGTCACGTTCGCCCTGCGGCTGGCGCGGGCGTACCGCAAGCGCGACACCATCCTGAAGTTCGAGGGCGGCTTTCACGGCGTCGGCGACTACGCGCAGTACTCGGTGACGCCGAAGGGCGAGCCGAACTTCCCGCACGCGACCGCCGACACGGCGGGCGTGCCGAAGGTGCTGGATCAGACGGTGCTGGTCGCGCCGTTTAATGATCTAGAAATGACTGGGCGGATCATCGCGGAGCACGCCGACGAACTGGCCGCCGTCATCATCGAGCCGCTCCAGCGGTGCATTACGCCGCAGCCTGGCTTCTTGCAGGGCGTCCGCCAGATCACCCGCGACCACGGCATCCCGCTGATGCTGGACGAGGTCGTGACCGGGTTCCGGCTGGCCCCCGGCGGCGCGCAGGAGTACTACGAGGTCGAGTGCGACATCGCGTCCTACGGCAAAGCGGTGAGCGGCGGGCATCCGCTGGCGGCCATCGCCGGGCGCGCGGACATCCTGGCGCTGTGCGACCCGCGCCGCTCGAAGGAACCGGACTATGTCTTGCTGAGCGGCACGCTCAACGGGAACCCGGTGGCGGCCGTGGCCGGGCTGGCGACCCTCGAAGTCCTCGCAGTGCCGGGCGTTCACGAGCGCCTGCGGACGATTGGTGATTCGATCCGCGACGGGCTGGTGGAGATTGGCCGGCGCGTCGGGCTGCCGCTCCAGGCACCGGGCGAGGCGTCGGTGTTCATGCCGACGATCACTGAGTACGAGGTGACGGATGCCCGCACGCTGGCGAAGCAGGACGCGAAACTGACCTACGCGTTCGGCGTGGAACTGGTGCGCGAGGGCATCCTGATGAACCCCGGCAGCAAGATGTACGTCTCGACGGCCCACGACGAGGCGGACGTCGCGCGGACGCTGGAGTGCGCGGAGCGGGCATTGCGCCGCGTCAAGAACTGATCGGAAACGGGCAGACCCTCACCACCCAGCCCCCTCTCCCGCAAGCCGGAGAGGGGGCTGGGTGGTGAGGGTCTGCAATTGCCAGTCAGGAGGCTTGCGGCACACCAAAGGTAGCCCGACCAACAGGCAGAATACAGGACACGTTTCATTGTCCCCCCTCTCCCACTTGCGGAAGAGGGGGCTAGGGGGTGAGGGGCGATCCGCACTCCCGAATGTGGGAGTCGAACGCTATGTATCTCTGTCCAGCCTGTGGCCGCCGCGAGCCTGACGACGCGCTTGTCTGGCGCTGTACCTGCGGCAGCTACCTGAACTACGACGGCGCGCCCCTGCTCCGGCGTGCCGACATCCGCCCCGCCGAGCATTCGCTGTGGCGCTACGACGCCGCCCTGCCGATCAAGCAGGCTGATGCCGTCGCCTACTTCAGCGAGGGCATGACGCCGCTGCTGCCCGGCCTGCGCGGCGCGGCTCCGTTCCTGCTGAAGATCGAGTATCTGATGCCGAGCGGGTCGTTCAAGGATCGCGGTACGGCGGTGTTGGCGAACGCGCTGCTCAAACTGGGCGTGCACGAGATCGTCGAGGATTCGTCAGGCAACGCGGGCGCGTCGCTGGCCTGCTACGCCGCGCGCGCCGGCTTGGACTGCGAGGTCTACACCCCGGCATCCACGTCGGCCGGCAAACTGGCGCAGATCACCGCGCACGGGGCCACATTGGTGCGGGTGCCCGGCTCGCGTGACGACACGTCGAAGGCCGTGCTAGAGGCCGCGGAGCGTCGCTTCTACGCCAGCCACAACTGGCAGCCGCTCTTTGTCGAGGGCATGAAGACGCTCGGGTGGGACCTGTGGGAGCAACTCGGCTTCAAAGCACCGGACGCGCTGGTCGTGGCGGTGGGCCTCGGTAGCTCGCTGCTCGGGTCGTTCTACGCCTTCAAGGGGCTGGTGGAGGCCGGCGAGATCGAGAAGATGCCGCGCCTCTACGCCGCCCAGGCCGCCGCCACCGCCCCGATTCATCTCGCGTTCCAGGCTGGCACGGACGACATCGCGGGGGTGGTGCCAGGGAAGTCGGTGGCCGAAGGCGTGGCGACCGGGCGGCCGATCCGTCGCCACGAGATCCTGACGGCCCTGCGTGAGAGTGGCGGCGGCACGGCCTCAGCCACCGAAGACGAGATCCTTGCCGCGCAGCACGACCTTGCGGCCGAAGGGCTGTACGTCGAGCCGACGGCCGCCCTGCCACTGGCGGCTGCCCGCAGCCTGCTCGCCAGCGGCCACCTGCGCTCCGGCGAGACCAACGTGGTGATGCTCGGGGGGAGCGGCCTCAAGCAAGGGCCGAAATAGGGTACCGTGTCGGCCGGCGCTCGCTGAAGCGGACGCACTGGCGCGCGGAGCCCGTTTCCAGGGGGGGCGTACCGGTGCCGACGTAGGTCCGTGTCGAGTCGCCGGCCGGCTCGTGTCCCGAGTTCGGCCCGAATCTAGCCCAATGGTGGGAGGAATACTGTGCGTAAGAACAATCTTCGTGAGTTGCTTCGTGAAGGCAAACCGACCCTTGGCACGCACGCCAATCTCGACAACCCGACCATCGTCGAACTGATCGGAAACTCCGGTATGTTCGACTACGT
>JBBQBU010000401.1:0-5671 GCA_038318015.1 Chloroflexota bacterium
GTGAACAGGGGCCGCGCGCCGACCAGCAGCCCACCGAGCAGCCCTGCCGCCGCCCCGAGCACCACGAAGACGACCGTGAAGCCGAGAACGAACAAGACGCTGGCGACGACGACGCGCTCGAGTTGGCGGCGGCTCGCCGGCTGCGTGCCGATGGCGACGCCGGACACTAGCGAGAGGTAGCCCGGCACGATCGGCACGACGCACGGCGAGAAGAACGACAGCAGGCCCGCGCCGAACGCCAGCAGCCAACCGACCGACGCCACGCCCGCCAGGTCTGTGCTCACCGCAGCAGGTCGTCGAGGAAGGCGCGCAGGCGGGCCTCGTCAAGTGGCCCCTGCCACTTCCGCACGAGCGTGCCGCTCCGGTCTACGAAGTACGTTTCGGGAACGCCGCCCATGCCGTACTCGACCGCGATGGCCCCGGTGGCGTCGCGGCCGTTCGGGTAGGTGACGCCGAACCGCTTTAAGAAGGCTTGCGCCAACGGGTCGGTGTCCTGCACGTTCACGCCGATGAACGCCACCCGGTCGCGGTAGGCCCGCGATCCCTGCTCCAGGGCGACGGCCTCATCCTCGCATGGGATACACCAGGACGCCCAGAAATTGATCAGCACCGGCTTGCCGCGCGTTTCGGCCAGATCGAACGGCTTGCCGTCCAGCAGGGTCAGGCTGAACGTCGGGGCGGGGCGGGTGGCGACGGCCACGCTGCCGACGGTGCCCTGAGCGCGCTTGCCGATACCCCAGATCATCAGTCCGAGCAGGGCGACCAGCACGGCGACGACGATCAGCGCGGTCAGGCGCGCCGAGTTGGCGCTGACTTCCGCCTCGGCATCAGTGACGACGTGGGGGGCAGTCGAGGAGGGACCGGAGGGTGACGGAGCGGCAGGGGCGGTCACAGTAACATCCAGAACGGGCTAGAGCAGCGCGCCGAGCAATTGCCAAACGATACCACGCACCGCGCCTCGCTGTGTCTCGTTCTGTCCGCTGGCGACAAACCTTGTTCTGCGGCTATGTGACGCAGTCGGGAACAGTCGCCTGTCGCCGCCGCATGGTTGGCCGTCAGCCTTCCGACAAGCGCGATGGTCGCCTACGTACGATCGAGGCTGTCCCGTTTCTGCCTGATGTTCACGACGTGGCGCGCGACGACGTCGCCGCTGATCTTAAGCCGGCTGGCAATCTGCTTGAAGTTCAGCCCTTCAACGAGCAGCGCGACGACCTGCCGTTCGCGCGGGGAGGGAAACTTGTTGGCGTCCCCGCTCATCTTTTCGTTCATGTCCCTACGCGATCATGCCCTGACGAACGGCCATCACGGCAGCCTGTGTGCGGTCGCTAACGCCGAGCTTCTGGATAATGTGGACGACGTGGTTCTTCACCGTGTCAGGGCTGAGGCAGAGCCTGCTAGCGATTTCCTTGTTGGTCAGACCTTCCACAATCAGCGCCAGGACTTCCAGTTCGCGGGCAGACAGGCGCTCGGCGGCGTCCTGGTTCATCGTCTCCGGTGACGACCGCAGCGTCCGCGAGTATTCGGCCACGGTGCTCCGCAGCACGTCGTTGACCGGCGCTTGCCGGCTGGGCATGGATGATGCCTGCCGCTGTTCGGATTGCAACCGCAGGAAGCGGTCGACGAACAATTCAAGCCGTTTTTCTTTCAGCGCGAGGTCCTGGTAGAGCCGCCCAACCTCAATCATGATGGCGGCCTGATTCGCCAGGATGCCCAGCAAGCTTACGCGGGCCTCTGGTAACTCGTCGCGATGAATGCTGGTGCTCAGGTTCAGGACGCCCAGCAGCCGCGTTGCGACGCGCAGCGGCAAAACCAGTCCCCAGCCCAGGTCTTGCGGGTGGTCAGATCGCGGGCCGCCCTCGCGCCCGGCGACGCCACGGACGACCATGCTAGTGTTCGATTGGAGGGCGTGTCCCGCTACGCTGGCACTGGCCGGCTGCCGTGTTCCCATGATGATCGAGGCACGCGGCCCAACGGCAGCCGTCACGATGAGTTCGCGGCCGTCGTCGGATAGCAGCATCACCGACCCGCTGTCGCCGCCCGCGAGCCGCATGCCGGACTCGATGACGCCATCCAGGACGGCTTCAACCCGCAGCGTGGCCGCGAACGTCTCGCCGATCTCAAGAATGGCATTCAAGATCGGCTGTACGGTATCAGTTGCGACCATGGGTCCGCGCTCCTCCCGAGATCAGCCGTTGGGGCGAGCCGCTCCGCCAGTGCGGCGCACGCGTGCCCACCTGGTACTCTCGGAGCGGCCTTCGCGAATGGCCAGCGTGGCACATCGCGCAGCCTTTGCGGCGGTCTTCGTCACACTATAACGGTGGTTTCACTCATGAGGTGCATACGGAGCTTGCGGATCGTGCAGATTGGGATAGCAGTTTCAATGCACCGTAGTCAAAATGAGGCCGTGGTACAGTCATGATGCAAGCTGTACTCGTATAGGAAACGCGCAATGCCCGTGCTGATTCGGTGGTCCACTTGGGGCAGTCGCTCGCCTGCTTCCTGGCCGGGCACGATCCATGCCGGGAGCCGATCATGACGGTGGCTCGGCCGAAGCCGGCGCGCAACCGCACGGCGAAGAACCGACCCGCCGCCGGCCACGCGCCGCGCACCCTGGTCCTCACGACGGCGCTCGCGTTCGTGCTCTCAATGGCGCTGCTGGCCTGGGAACTGTCCGAGCCATGGCGCACTGCCACGCCCTCGGCCGGCGGCGAGATCGCCGTGCCGCTGTCGGGCGGCATCTCGCTAGTGGACTCGGGCACCGGACGCGCCCGTGAACTGTTGAAGAGCAGCGCGAACGCCAGCGTGACGGCTGTGGCCTGGAGTCCGGACCGGGCGACGCTGGCCTACACGTTGTTTCACCGACGGCCCGAGGATCGTGTCAGCAGCGCCGAACTGTTCACGCTGCCGGCCACGGGCGGCGAGCCGACGCTGCTCGTGCCGCGCCCGCAGCCTGGCACGGTCGCTGATGCGCCGGCCTGGTCGCCTGACGGCCGTGCAATCTTCTACTCGTTTCAGGGAGTCGAGAACGGCAAGCCGGTAGCCCGCATTGAGCGCGTCGGTGTCGCGGACGGTTCGCGCTCTTCGCTGTACGCCGACGCTGCTTTCCCGTCCGCCTCTGTTGACGGCCGGTCGTTGGCGTTCGTGTTTGACGACGGCAACGGCCAGTCGCTGCGCGTCGGCACGGTGGACGGCGACGCCCCGCGCGACATCGTTCCGGCGACGGCGTTCCGGTCGTTGATGGGGCCGCGCTTTTCGCCCGACGGCACCTGGATCGCGTTTGTCGCGGTCGGTCCGGGGCCGGCCTCGGGTTCTGGCCCGGCCGGCAGACCGAGTCCGTCTCCGAAGCCCGGGTCGTCTATCGACCCTCCGACGCGCCCAACCGGCCTCGCGGCCTGGTTCAGTGTGCCGGTAGCTGAGGCCCACGGCGACCCCTGGAACATCTGGCGGGTGCGGCCAGACGGCAGCGAACTCCAGCGCGTGACGCCGATGCAGGAGGACGAGCCGCTGCTGGCATGGTCGCGTGACGGCAACTGGCTGGCGGTGCACGGGGCCGGCGGCCTCTGGCTGCTCGACGTGAGAAACCCGGCGGCCGAGCCGCGCCGTCTTGCCGATGGCACCATCGGCGGCATCGACTGGTAGCCTGACGCATGGTCTGGGTGGGTGTGCCGGGCGTGACAGTTGCCGCCCGAAAAGAGCCGGCGGCGCCGCTCGTCCGTTTCTACCGTGACGACAGAACATCTGCGTCGTGAAGGAGGTCCGAGTATGCGGTTGCTGGTGGCCGTGCTCGCAGCAATCGTGGCTGTGGCGCTGCCGGGCTGGAACGTTGCCGCGCAGGGCGCGTGGACGACCGGTCCGGAGATGCCCACGCCGCGCTCGGAAGTCGGGTCGGCGGCCATTGACGGCCAGCTCTACATCGTCGGGGGCGGCATCGGCGCGGCCCAGACCGGCCTGGAGATCTTCGACCTTGCCACCGGCCAGTGGCGGAATGGCACGTCGCTGCCCCGCCCGTTGAACCACCCCGGCACGGTCGCCCTGAACGGGCGCGTCTACGTGTTCGGCGGCGCTGACGACAACGGCCGCCCGACGAACGCCGCCCTGGAGTACGACCCTGCCACGAACGCCTGGCGCGAGCTTGCGGCGCTGCCGACGCCGCGCAGCTCGCCGGGCGCGGCAGTCCTGAACGGGCAGGCCTACGTGGCGGGGGGGATCGGGGCGCGCAATACGCCGGTCGTGGAGATCTACGATCCGGCGACGGACACCTGGACCACTGGCCCGGCGCTCGGGGTGGCGCGTGATCACTTCGCGTTGGCGGAGTCTGGCGGCAAGTTGTTCGCCATCGGTGGCCGGATCGGCAATTTTGCGCGTAACCTGGACACGGTCGAGATCCTGGACCCGGCGGTCGGCGCCTGGGCGTTCGGCGCACCGCTGCCGGCACCGCGCAGTGGCATCGGCGGCGCGACGCTGGGCAGCCTGATCTACGTGACCGGCGGCGAAGAGCCGTCCGACACCCACGGCGACCTGTACGTGTACGACCCGGCCACCGACACCTGGAGCGCCGGCCCGTCGATGCCGACCCCGCGCCATGGTCTGTCGGTGCTGGCGGCGGGCGGCAACCTCCACGTCATCGGCGGCGGCGTGTCGCCGGGCGGCGGCTCTGACTCGTCGATCCACGAGGTGCTGACCCCGTAGTCGTGCCTGTCGGTCCCGATTCGTTGGCTGGTTGCCCTCGGACGGCCGACGACGTGCTACGCTTCGCCCCGGCGCGTTCGCAGGGCCGATACTCTTGGCCGCGAGCCGCCCGAGGGGGCATCCCGCCGACGGGCTGGCGGTTGACTGATCCGATGCTCTGCTCGACCACAACCACCAGGGGGCAGGCACGGTGACAACACGCGCCACAGGACTTTCCCATATCCTCGATGTCGCCCACTTCTCGCGAGAGTGGCTACTCGAAGAACTGTTTCCACGCACCGAGTTGATGCGGCAGTTGCATGGGCTGGGTGACTCGCGCCTGCTGACCGGCCGGCGCATGTTCGGCCTGTTCTTTCAGCCGAGTACGCGCACCCGCATCTCGTTCGAGAGTGCCATGACCTCGCTGGGCGGTGCGACGAGCGGCATTGAGGTGCTGCGCGAAGCCCGCGAGTCCGACGACGAGCCGCTTGAGGACCGCGTGCGGGTGCTCTGTTCATACGGCTACGACGTGCTGTTGATCCGCTACCACGAAGAAGGCGGCGCGAGCCGGACAGCAGCAGTGTCGTCGGTCCCCGTCGTGAACGCCGGCGACGGCGAGGGGCAGCACCCGACCCAGGCGCTGCTCGACGCCTACACGATCCACCGGGAGCTTGGGCGGCTGCAAGACCTAGAGATTGCCCTGGTGGGCGACCTGACCTACGAGCGGTCGGTCAACTCGCTGGCCGAATTGCTGGCGAGCATCCCCGGCGTTCGATTGCGGTTCGTGTCGCCTGAGACGCTGCGCTTGCGCCCGGCGGTTCGCAATCGGCTGGTGGCGGCCGGCGCGGACTTTGAAGAGCTGGACGACCTGAATGCGGTGCTTGGCAGCGCCGACGTGATCTACCTGACGCGCGCCCACTCGGACCGCATGACGATGGCCCAGCGCTTCGCCACCGAGTCGCGCTCGTACAGTGTCGATGCCGGCGTGCTGTCGCGGATGAAG
>JBBQBU010000402.1:0-5650 GCA_038318015.1 Chloroflexota bacterium
GATTCAGCGGAGGGAGGGCGGCACCACGTCGTCGGGGATCGGGCAGGCGTACGGCTTGCCGCCGGTCTTCTCGCGCAGTTCGGCTTTGGCGCGCGGCAACAGTTCCGGATCAAGCACCGCGTCAATTGCCGTCAGCGCCAGCGACTTCGCCGCGTGCAACATCGCCTTGTGGGCCGCCGGCGTCTTCCCCTGCGCCACCACCTGCCAGCTATGGCCCGGCGTCCCGATGGCCCAGGTCGCACCGTACGCCTGCACCGTCGGCGTGATCCAACTCACGTCACCCACATCCGTCGAGCCGGCGCGTGAGAGCGGCGTTCCGTCGAACGGCAGCAACCCATCATGCAGCGGCATCGCCGGGTCTACGTTCGCGCCGTAGGTGTCCATGGTCGAGGTGATGTGTTCCTCAGTGAACGACTGCCGAATCTCCTCCGCGAAGGCGCGGTCGGCGGCGTCGAAGGGCACCGGCCCCATGCGTTCGAGATGCTCGTACAGTTTCAGTTCCAACGTGGCGTTCGGCAGCACGTCGGAGCAGGCCTTGTCTACTTCGATCTGGAGCGCCGTCTCGGTCATCATGGCCGCGCCCTGTGCCACCTTGCAGACGCGCTCATACAGGGCGCGGGCCTGGGCCACGTTCGGGGCGCGCACGAGGTAGAGCACCTCGGCGTTCGCCTGCACCACATTCGGGGAGATGCCGCCCGTATTCGTGACGGCGTAGTGGACCCGGCAGTCAGTGGGCATATGCTCGCGGAGGTAGTTGACGCCCACGTTCATGAGTTCGACGGCATCCAGGGCGCTGCGCCCCAGGTGCGGCGAGCCGGCTGCGTGCGACGCTTGCCCCGTGAACCGATAGTAGACCTGGATGTTCGCGAGCGTGCGGACCGACATGATCGCGTTGAACGAGCCAGGGTGCCAGCAGAACGCCGCGTCCAGGTCATTGAATGCGCCGTCACGAGCCATGAACGTCTTGCCGGAGCCGCCTTCTTCGGCGGGGCACCCGTAGTACCGGACCGTGCCCGGCAGCGTGTTTGCGGCCAGGTACTCCTTCACCATCACTGCGGCCAGTAGCGCACCGCTGCCGAGCAGGTTGTGGCCGCAACCCTGGCCGGCCCCGCCAGGCACCTCTGCCTGGGGGGACGGGCTGCCAGCCTGCTGGCTCAAGCCGGCCAGGGCGTCGTACTCCCCCAGGAACCCCAGGATGGGAAGGCCGCTGCCGGCTTCCGCCATGAACGCTGTTGGAATGCCGGCTACGGCCCGCGTGACCGTAAACCCTTCGGCCTCGCAGCGGGCCACCTGCGCGGCGACCGACTTGTGTTCCTGAAACCGTAGTTCAGCGAGATCCCAGACCTGATCGCTCAGGGCGATGTAGTCTGCGGCCTTTGCTTCTGTCGTCTTGCTGATCCAGTCCATGCGGGCGGTGCTATCAGACATTGGCAACTCCAGCGAGATGATAGCGCGGTATCGCATTCATGCAAGCACAGGACGGCTACCGGGAGGGGGACGCCTTCTGTCTCGTGCAAGGAGACAGAAGGCAGGCAGGGTGTCAGGGGCGGCCGGTTCGGCCTGGCGTCGGCTCAGGCGGGGAGTTCCGACAGGATGCGGTCCGCCACGTCCTCGCCAAAGATGGCGCTGTAGTTCTGCCCGCGATCGTGGGGGTAGACGTGTCCCATGTTTGCCAGCCAGACGCCTGCCAGCGGCGTGCGGTATGGCGGAAGCGTCTCGCGGTACCCGACGCCGACGATGGGCTGGGCGTACGGCGCGCTGAACCCGTGGTACGCCTTGATCCATGAGCGGTCGAAGGACGGGTTGACACGCTTCAGGTGCGGCAGGAACCGTTCGAGCACATCTGCGTCGCGCATGGTGAGCAACTCGTCGTCTGGCGGCAAATAGTTCCCCAGGTAGACCAGATGGCTGCCGCCGTAGTCTGATGCTGGCAGCCAGTTGGTGTGTTCGACCAGCGCGACGAACGGATAGCCGGGGTCGGTCACGCTGACCCAGTAGGCGTCCTGAAGCTTGCGGTCGAGTTCCAG
Organism: Chloroflexota bacterium; assembly: GCA_038318015.1. Classification (GTDB taxonomy): domain Bacteria; phylum Chloroflexota; class UBA6077; order UBA6077; family JACCZL01; genus JADZEM01. The sequence goes on from JBBQBU010000402.1 coordinate 2,028, forward strand.
GATAAGGCAATGCGCCGAGAAGTGCGCGCCGGCTTTCGTGAACTGCGCCACGTACTCGGGTGGCAAGTCCTGCGCGAGCCGCAGGAAGACGCGCGTCGGCAGCGAACAGAGCACGGCGTCGAATGCCTCATCGCCGCGCTGCGTGGTGACGATTACCTTGTCATCACGCCGGCGGATGCCCTGGACCGACGTTCCAAACTCCAGCCGACTGCCGCGCTGGCGCAGTTCATCGGCCAGCGCCTCGTACAGCACCTGGAAGCCGCCGCGCGGGTATCCGAGTTGCGGGGTCCGGTCGTGGATTCGCGCCCAGAACCAGGGCATACCGATGCGTTCGGCTTCCGCGCCGAACTTCCCGCGCAGTTGCGGTTCCCAGATGACGTCGTACGCCTCGCGCCCCATCCAACGCTGGAGCCACGCTGCCGCAGTCTGCCCCTCGAACCGCTCCGGGTCGGGGAATGCCTTGAGCACGGCCACGGCCATGCCAAGGCGCACCCGCGACGGAAAGGACAGCGGGGTGAACTTGAGAACTTCGAGCGGGCCGTCGAAGCGCCGAATCTGGCCGTCGCGTAAGACTGCGGTGGGTGGGCGCCCCCACTGGATGCGGTCCCCCAGGCCCATCTCGTCGAACAGGCCGATCATGCGGCGGTCAGTGCGGAAGATGTGGTGATAGAACTTGTCGAGCCAGTTCGCACCGACCTTGAAGCCCGCCGTCAGGCCGCCGGGCTGGTCTTCGCGTTCGAAGATGGTCACACGCGCGCCGCCCAGCGCAAGGCGGCGACCACCCGCCATGCCCAGCGCGCCCGCCCCGATTACCGCTACATCTGCCATCGCCGCTTGTGTCCCTCTCCGTCTGGCCCGCTCAACTGGCGGTCGCGGTCAGGATACCGGAATAGCGGGGTATCCCAGTCTGTTCCACTCAGGCAGCGGCCATTGTTTCACGTGAAGCACGCGATAGCAGTGCATTCATGCGAGTTGGCACAAAAGCAGTGATGTCCCGGTCGGAGCGCCCGACCAGACAGAACCGTACCACGAGCCTGTCACAACTTGGGGGTTGGCCGCAACCAGGCCAAACTACTTCACTGTTATCAAAATGTTTACGTCGATTCCGCGCCAGGATGCACTTCATCGTGGCATCATGAATGCAGTAGCAGGACGCAGATGCCATCCCTGCGCGTACGGTCTAGCGTCTACACCTGTTGTCTGCGGCGGGCATACACCGACCGACAAACCCCTCCCCAGACAACTCAATGGCAGTGTGGACAGGGCGTCGGCCCCAGGGCGCGCCACTGTTTCGGCTATCACCGCCACCTATCTCGCGATTCCACCATGAGACTGGAGGTCTCCCTCATGAACATGCCATTCGGGCGGCTCGCTCGTGCATTGCTGCTGACCGGCGGCATCGCCACCGCCATCGCACTGCCCTCGATTGCCGGCGCGCCGTTTATGCCATCCGCGACCATGGACGGCCCGCGCATCGCGCTGGCAGCGCCGGCTGCCAGCAATGACAACAACGACGACAAGACGAATGACAACAGTGAAGAGCGCAACCTCGAAGGTCAGGTGCTCGAACTGTATGCTGACCTGAACCCGCCCGAGGTGCTCATCGGCACCCTGGGTGAGAACGTCTGGGCACGCCTCTACAACGACCAGTTGAAGCGCAGCGGCATCGGCGTCGGAGACTACGTCCACCTGCAGGGCGAGTTTGGCGAGCACAACATCTTCGACGCCTATCAAGTGAACGTCGATGAGCGGTACGGCGACAACGGCAACGACAACGACTAGTCGCGACGCTGGTCAGGCCGCACACGGGGTCTGACACCCGCAGGGACAGGCCAAAAGGGCGGCGCACCGTTACGTGCGCCGCCCTTGCTGGTTTCTAGTGTTCACGGATCGTCACCCGGACGTAGCAGCCATGCGTGTACCCGCATGGTTGCCGTGCTGGCTCACTCGGATTTCGGCAGCGTCAGCGAGCCGTCCTCCGCGAGCGGCCAGTCGGGGTTCCATGCGACTTCCCAGACATGGCCGTCTGGGTCTGCGAAATAGCCGATGTACCCACCCCACGACGCCGTGAAGCCGGTCCGCACGAGCGTCGCGCCGGCGGAGACGGCCTCCAGTACCGCCGCGTCCACCTGTTCAGGCGAACCCACGTTGTGCGCCAGGACGATGCCGCCGAAGCCGCTGCCTGCCTCGGCAATCTGGGCGTCGGCAAGCTGCTGCTCCAGGCCGTAGATCCCCACCACCATGCCGACGGACTGAAAGAAGGCGACCTCACCCTCGACGCTGTGGGTTGAGAGCGGCCAGCCCAGGCCGTCGCGGTAGAACCGCACCGCCCGGCCAAGATCGCGCGTCGTCAACGTGATGAGCGAGACTCGTGGATCCATTCGTCCTCCATCATTGCGAGGTCCAGTGCGTCGGTTTGCTGGGGCCGCCGCGCACGTCGCGCGGCGGGCCGGCCCTGTTGCTCAACATCCTCCGTACAGCTTAGGCCGGCGGGCCGACTCGGATGTAGGAGTGCAAGACTCGGCCGTCCGCGTCCTTGAACGCAAACGTCCGGCCGAACGGCGCGTCCCACGGCTCCGTGACCATCTCGACGCCGCGCTCCTTCCACTGTGTGTACGCGGCGTCCACATCCTCCACCGCCAGGAACAGTTTGACGCCGGGGGCCTCGGTCCCAGCCGACTCGGTAGCCATCACGGCCCAGAGCGACCCGGCCCGCGTCGTGAACTGGCTGAACTCGTCGCCCATGTCGTCCTCCGTCGTCAGCCCAAGCTTCTCAGTGAAGAACCGGCGGGCGCGCGGCACATCGTCGGTGGTCAGGATGGTATAGGTAAGACCACGAATCATGGTTGGACTCCAGGTATGGTGCTCGGTTGGCCCCGACGAGCGCTGCTCATCCGCACGTGGCCGACCTGCACCTTCAGCCTACGACAGCGCTCCTGACACCCTCCTGTCAGGAGCCGGCGGCCGATGGGGAAATCCGAACAGGCGTGCGGATGCTCCGCAGTCCATGTCGGTGACGCCAGAGCGCGCCACCAGTACCCTCCCTGTGTGCGGCGACACGAGGACAACGGCGCGCACCTGCGCGCGCAGATAGTGGCACCCTCCACGTTTGCGGCGGCCAGAGAGGTACCGCGACCGGTCGGGAATGGCGCACGAGCCGACCGGGGCACGGGGCCGAACGCCTACCGGCGGCGTGCGAACGCCTCGATGGCCGCTTCCTGAGCCGGTGTCTCGACTGAGCCGGGCCGGGCCTCGCGGACCCGCGCAATGGCGGCCGGCGCGTCGAGGCCGGTGGACACGAGGTAACATGCCAGCAGGGTGCCCGTGCGCCCGAGGCCCGCCGCGCAATGCACCGCAACGCCGTGCCCATCCGCAAGGGCCGCACTGATCGCGCTCACGCCCGCCGCAAGTTGCTCCGTGGTTGGCGCGCCAAAGTCCGGCACGGGCACATGCACCTCGGTCAGGCCGAGTTCGGCGAGTTGCGCCGGCGCATGCGCCCGCTCATGGAGATTGACCACGACAGCGATACCCTGGCCGGCGAGGCTCGCGAGTCCGTCCGGCTCCATCGGGTAGGCCGACGCCAGCAATCGTTGCGGAACGATCCAACTCTGAAACTTAAAGCC
>JBBQBU010000403.1:0-5642 GCA_038318015.1 Chloroflexota bacterium
CTCTGCTCTGTGGCCTGCTGCAGGCGTCGTCGCTCTCGTTTGCGATCCTGCGCTGGCGCAGGCTCGTCAGCCAGCGAAGTGTATTAAAGAATTCGCTGCTGTAAAGTGAATTCTCACTATTCCGGTTACCTTCTTTAATATCAGCAACATTCGAATAACAACCTTCGAAAATGAATTGCATTTCGCCAAAATGGCCACGACAAACGAGGCCGGGATGTCGCCCGCGTTGGTGATGATGTGCTCCAGGCTGTCTTTGCCCTCGAAGCCCGTCACGCGGACGCGGTGACGAAACTGGACACCGCGCGCCTCGAAGTCTGTCTGGATGGCCGCTGCAAGCTCTGGTGGCGCGATGGTCGGCCAGATCTGTTCGTCTTGGTTCAGCACCGTCACGTCAAGGCCGCGCTCGGCCAGTGACGCCGCCACCTCCAGCCCGATGAAGCTTGCACCGATCACCACCACCCGCGTGGACGACCCGGCCGCCTCCTTGAGCCGCTCCGCTTCGGCCAGCGTCCGCAGTTGGTAGATGCCCGCCAGCGACTCGCCCGGCACGCCGATGCTCCGGGGCCGCCCGCCCGTCGCCAGCAGCAGGCGCTGGTAGCCCACCGTCTCGCCGTCTGCCAGCACGACCTCGTGCGCGTCCGGCTTCAGCGAGAGCGCCGGCCGGCCCAGTACCAGCCCCACCCGCTTCGACTGGTAGAAGTCCAACGGCCGCAGCAAAATCTGCTCGCGCGACCGCTCATCGCGCAGGAACTCCTTCGAGAGCGGCGGGCGATCATGCGGCGGGTCAACCTCGCCCGAGACAATCGCCACCGAACCACGTACGCCGAGCGCACGCAGCGTTTCAGCCGCCGATACGCCGGCCAGCCCGCCACCGATAATCAGGAAGTCAATCGTTACCACGACCACTCATCAGTCGAGCCACGGCCCGGAATCCGCCTGGACCACCCATGCTACCACAGCCCTATGCCCAGGCCAGCGCCCACGTTCTGTCACAGCGGGCAGCCTTCCTGCGTCGTCGTCGCGCACTGCGGCCGGCGCCCACGGCGTCGCCGTTCCGGTCGCCTGCCCGCCGTAGGGTTGTGCCCGACAGCCGGACGCCTGTGCCGCCGGAAACTTCCGTGCGCCCGGCAACCGTGCTACGATGCGGCATGGCAGGCCGCATCGTGACCCGTCTGGCGCAATGAACCGCATGGTCAGAAACAGATCATCACGACTCGTCGCCGCACTGCTCGTGGCGGCGTTACTCATGCTACCCAGCCGGCTGGCAACTGCCGCCGATACCGTGGCCGTCATCAATCAGGTGGGCGTTGAGCAATTCCCGGACGTTGCCGTCTACCTGACCGTCGTGGACAGCGCCGGCCTGCCGATCACCGACATCGCCAGGGATCGCGTTCAGATCAGCCACAACGGCACCCCCGTGCCCGACTTCTCGCTGGAACTGGTCGATGCTGCGCAGGACGGCCTGGCGATTGTCGTCGCCGTGGACACCAGCGGCAGCATGCAGGGGCAGCCGCTGGTGTTTGCCAGAGACGCCGTCCGCATCATCCTGGATCGTATGGGACCGCGCGACCGTGGCGCGCTGCTCTCGTTCGGGCAGACCGTCCAGGTCGTGCAGGATCTCACCGACGACCGCGACGCGTTGCAGCGGGCAACGGATGGACTGACGGCCCGTGGCAACACGGCCCTTTACGACGGCGCGTTCCAGGCCATCACGATGGCGGCGCAGAATCCGCTGGGCAGGCGCGCCGTCGTCGTCATCTCGGACGGCGAGGACACCCACAGCAGCCACAGCCTTGACGACGTGATCGCGAAGGCCCGCGAAACGAACACGCCAGTTTCGGTGATTGGCTTCGGCGAGGTCATGGTGGAGCCGATGGAGCGCCTGACGGCTGCCACCGGCGGCCTGTTGAGCATCGCACCAGACGCCGACCGCCTGGGTGAGCGCGCCCAGCAGACGGCCGAGTTGTTGCGAAAGCAGTACGTGGTGGGGTACCGCGCGCCAGACAGCCGCCCGCCAGAGAACGACCTAGAGATCATGGTACAGCACGGCGACGCACAGATTCGTACCGCCCAGCGGTTCCCCGCCCCGCCGATGCCGCCGCTCGCCATCAGCCTCGCGGACCTGGCCCCCGGCGGGACGGTGCGTGGCCGGGTGGAACTGCGCCCGGTGCTGACCAATGCCACACGCGTCGATGCCGTTGACTATGCCCTGGACGGCGCGGCGCTCCAGACTGTCACCGAACCGCCATACGCATTCGCCTGGGACACGGCCGGCGTGCCGGCCGGCCAACACACGTTGACGGTGCGCGCCCGTCTCGCGGAGCAGACGGCGCAGCAGGACGTGCCCGTGACCGTGGCCCCTGCCGTCGAGGTCCGTATTAATCTGCCGTCAGGGCCGGAGGTGGCCGGCTCCGTCAAGCTCACGGCCGAGGTGGCGGCGGGTGCGCCGGTGCAGGGCGTCACCTGGGCAGTTGACGACCAGCCTATCGGCAGCGCACAGCAGCCCCCCTTCGAGATCGAGTGGAACAGCGCCGGCGTGCCGCCCGGCGACCACATTCTCACGGCCGAGGCCCGCGACGAGGCAGGCAATGTGGGGCGCGCCAACCTGACCGTTCGGGTGACAGTGGGCCGCAACGCCGCCAGTCCAGTCCCGGGCAGTCCAGGCGTCGCCAGTCCGGTGGCTGGGGGGGCATCTGGCGCTGGTGCTACCGTCACCATCAGCCCGACCCGTACCCCCACCGCCACGCCGTCCACCAGCGAAGACAAGGGGCCGGGTGGCATTTCGGGGGCCTACTGGATCGGTGGTGGGGTGCTGCTGGCGCTGGCGGTGGGTGTGCTGGTGGCCAGTACCCGCCGCCGCGCCGATGCGACCGTCGTGGCCGCCAGCAGCGCGCCAGTCGTTCCATCCGCGCTCGGCCAGCCCAGCCCGCGCCCGCCGACCATGCCGGTCAGTAACGCGCCGCCTGTGGCCGGCGACCGCCGCGAGGCCGAGACCGGGATGTTCAGCGCCTTGCCGGCCGCGCCCGGGGCCGTGGGTGGACCCGCCGGAGAGCTCGGCAACTCCTCCGTCATCGTGTTGGTGGCCGGTTCGCCCCCCCGACCGTATCCGCTCGGCGTCGATCAGTTCGTGGGGCGCGCGCCAGGGCCGGGCATCATCGTCATCAACGACGACCTTGTGTCGCGGCGGCACGCCCGCATCTCCTGGGAAGACGGCCACTTCCTGTACCGCGACCTGGGGCCGCTGAACCCGACCCGCCGTGATGGGCGTACCCTGCCGAACCCGTACATCTTGCGGGACGGCGACCGGCTGCGGGTTGGGCACTCGGAGTTGGTGTTCCGCGCCTGATTCCGCCCGCCCATCACGCCCGCTCAGGCATCTGCTACGCTGCCACCCGTGCAAGAGGGTGCGGGGCACGACCGTTCGATGCTGCGACACGGCATCTCATTGAGGGTGATCCGGCAAGCTGGCCTGCCCGCCTCGGCCTGCCCGTCAATGGCCCGATTCAGCCCATCGACTCCGACCTGTCCACCGTGCTGGCCGAGGTTGACAAAGTCCTCCGCGTGGACGCTCCGACGCCCTGGCTCGCCCACCTGGAGTTGCAGTCTGGGTGCGACCCGCGATTGCCGTACCGCCTGCTCCAGTATCATGCGCTGCTGCTCTACCGGCATGGCCTACCCGTCGAGTCAACCATCGTGCTGCTGCGGCCGGCAGCAGACGGTCCGGACCTGACGGGCTTGCTGGAGCAGCCCGGCGCGTTCGACCATCAGACGGTGGCGTGCCGCTACCGAGTGGTGCGGCTCTGGCAGCGCCCTGTTGACGAACTGCTGACTGGTGGCCTGGGCACGCTGCCGCTCGCGCCGCTGGCCGCCTTCGAGCTAGATCGCTTGCCCGAGGTCATGCAGCGCCTCGACGAGCGCCTGGAGCGCGAAGCCCCACCGGAAGACATCCGGCAGCTCTGGGAGGCCACGCTCTTGCTGTTTGGCCTGCGGTATGATGCTACTGTGGCCCAACAACTGGCGCGGGGGGTGCGGCGGATGCGTGAATCATCGGTGTATCAGGCCATCCTCGAAGAGGGCCGCGAATCCGGCATGCTGCTGGGCCGCGAAACTGGTCGTCGGCTCGGTCTTGAAGAGGGCGTTGCTAGAGGCTCGGCGGAAGAGGCGCGCCGCATCCTGCTCCGCCTGGGCACCCGCAAGTTTGAGGGGCCGGACGCTTCCACCGCTGCGACACTCGCCCGTCTGTCGGACCGTGAGACGCTGGAAGAACTGATCGACGGCATCCTAAACGCTACGAGTTGGCCCGAGTTGCTCGCGCCGCTGGCCGACCGCTGATGCCACGGCCTCGTGTGCGGCTCCTCGGTACCGGCGGGGCGGCCAACCATCAGCGCCAGCAAGCGTCGCTGCTGGTCGAGCGGGCGGACCGCACGCTGCCACCGATCCTGCTGGACACCGGCAACGGCCTGGACGTGGTCCGGCACCTGATCGCCGCCGATATTGACCCGCTCGCTATTCAGGATGTCTTCATCAGCCACCGCCACCTGGACCACGCTGGCGGCCTCGAACCGCTGCTGCTCTGGCGGCGAGTCCGCGTGACCCAGGCCGGCCGGCCCGTAACGGACGCCGGCCTCAACGTCCACACTGAGCAGCGCGTCATCGATTACTTCCGCCGCCTCTACGAGGTGACGGGGTCGAACACGCTGCCGTTGCTGGGCGACGCGCTGGCATGGCGGCCGTTGGTGGACGGGCAGCCGTCGCCGTTGTCACACGGCGGCCGGCTGGTGCCGTTCCTGGTGGACCATGCCCCGCCGGACGGTGGCGCGATGGGCTGCGTCGTCGAGGTGGACGGCTTCAGGATCGCGTACAGCGGTGACACGCGTCCCAGCGACCGCCTCAGCGACGTCGCGCAGGGGGCAGACGTGCTGTTGCACGAGGTCGGCGGCTTTGACCGCGACGCGGACCGCGTCCACGCGCCGGCCCACTCCACCGCGGGGGACGCCGGCCGGGTTGCGCGGGCGGCGGGTGTCAAGCTGCTCTGCATCACCCATCTGCCGGCCGACATCGACCTGGACGGGTTGCAGGCCGAAGCACGGGCAGCGTTCGGCGGCCCTGTCATCCTAGCGGCCGACCTGGGCAGCATCGACCTGTAGCCGCCGCCCAGAGTATCGCCCGCGCGACCGGGTACCTGGCGAGCAGTCGTCGGCCCGCTACCGGTACGATTCCCCAACGGTTCGTACGCAACCCTGCGAGTACACGATGCCCAACATGGTTGCCGACCGTGCCACCAGCACCGCACCCCGTTTTGTGACGCCCGCACGAAGTGATGCCCACACGATCCGGAGCAACCACGTTGGATCTTCAGTCCCTGTCCACCGAGCAACTTGCCTCGATGCACGACCGCCTCCAGGGGCGCTACCAGGACTTCCTCGCACGCGGCCTTTCATTGAACATGGCCCGCGGAAAGCCGTCATCTGAGCAACTGGATCTCTCACAGCGCCTGCTCGACTTACCGGGTGGCAGCGATGCGGTCTCCGCGTCCGGTGACGACATCCGCAACTACTTCGGCGAGGCACAGGGCCTCCGTGAGACCCGCGCCATCTTCACCGACTTGGTTGGCGCGCCTATCGAGCAGATCATCCTGGGCG
>JBBQBU010000404.1:0-5611 GCA_038318015.1 Chloroflexota bacterium
TGGTCGCGGCTGGTGCCGCCGGCTTGGCCGGGGCGGTTGTGGCAGCGGGAGCAGCCGGGGCGGCTCCGCCACATGCGGCGAGGATTGCCGACCCTGAAAGGCCGCCGAGCACGAGGGCCGTGCTCTTGAGCATGCGACGACGTGAGACGTGCGAGGTCATGTGCTTGGCCATACCTGACCCCTCCTCCACTTCAATGTGCCATCGAGACTCACCCCGCCGTGCGGGATGATGCGCTGACTCCGGTGTCACCTCGCGAGGAATCCCACGAACGTGCCACATTGCGAGCGTGCATTCCCGTCGCTGGGTAGCGTTCACCCGCGTGAGGACAGCGTCCTCCGCTGAGCGCAATCCTATCTGTGTGTGCTGGCCCTGTCAAGCACTTTCTGAAAAGCGCTTGCTGGCACAGGTTCTGCCTGTACTGTTGCGCTGCCGCCAGCGTCCGGCCCCGAGGATGGTTGCCCGGAGCCGAGACACGTCCGGGAGTCTGCGATACCAGCCGAACCGGGCGGCGTCTCAGTCGCTGCGCCGCCGCCAGACGGTGCCGCCCAGGCCCACGGCGAACACCAGACGGTCCTGGGCGTAGCTTGGGGAGACGGCCGCCGCCACCGTGCCCGCCTGCCCCAGCCCGTCGCCCCAGTCGGCGAACGTCGCCCCGCCATCGAGTGACCGAACGATACCGGCCCCGGTCGCGGCATAGACGGCCCGGCCCGGCGCGTGGCCTGTCTGGACTGGCGTGTCGGCCGGTGTGACGGCCAGCCCGGCCAGGGTACCCGGCAGCGCCGTCGTGTCCCAGACGAGCCGTCGCACGCCCCCGCGAATCTCGACGGCGTTGGCACGTGGTCGTAGCAGCCGCGCACCCAGCCCGACCAGCAGGGTGCCGCCAGGGGAGCCGTCTGCGACGACGGCAAGCTGCACGGTGTCTGACGTGCGCTCGTCGAGGAGGCGTTCCCAGCGCGCGCCGGGCCGCCCGTAGCACCAGATGGTCAGGTCGGCGGTGCCGTCGCTGCGCGTGACGCCAGCCACCGCCGCGTACAGGATGCCGTCACGGTCGAAGGTGGGCGACAGGGCGAGTGCCACCACGCGGGCCTCACGAAATGGTGAGGTGAGGGGCGTCCAGGTCGCGCCGGCATCGGCGGACAGGAGCAGGCGGCCGGCGTGGGCGACCAGCACGCCACGCCCGGCGGGCGTGGCAGCCACGATGGCGGGCGCATCGTCAGCGGCGTCGATGCCAGGGACGGTGGGCGCATCGTCGTCGGCGTCGTCATCAGGGAAGGCGGGCTGCCACGACGCGGCATTGTCGCGGCTGACGAACGGGCCGGCACCGGTCGAGGCGAACAGCACGCCCGCGCCCAGCCGGCTCGTCTCTCTCAGGCCGGCTGATCCCGCCGGCCCGGGCACCGCCACAATCTGCGAAACGGTCAGGTCGGCAAGGCCATCGTTCGCGTCGGCCCAGGTCCGGCCGCCGTCGCGTGAGACGCTGACGCCGCGCCCCAGGCTGGCCGCGTACAGCGTCTGGTCCTCTGCGAAGCCCGGCGAGCAGGCCAGCGCCACCAGCAGCGAAGCGTGCAGGCCGGCGTTGGCTGCGGTCCAGGTCGCGCCGCCATCGACCGAGCGCGACACGCCAGCATCAGGCAGCCCGGCCAGGAGCACGCCGGACGTCACCTCGGTCGCGCAGAGCGTCGCCCCGAGCGCCCCGCCAACCGGCCGCCAGGACGCGCCGCCGTCCTCGGAGAGCGCGATGCCGGCGTCGGTCGCCGCGATGGCCCGTCCGCCGGAACCTTCCAATCCGATAGCTGGCAGGAATGCCACGGCGTTGATGCTGCGCTCGGCCAGTTCGGCCACCGACTCCCAGGAGCGTCCGCCGTCGTCGGAGCGCAACAGGCCATGCTCCTCGGTGCCGGCCAGCAGCACCCGGTCGTCAGCGAAGGCGGGCGAGACGGCCAGGCACTGAACGGCCACGTCGTCGCTGTCAAGCTCCAGCGCGCGCCAGGAGTCGGCACCGTTGCGGGTGCGGTAGAGGCCGGACGGCGTAGCGGCGAACGCCAACCCGTCGTGGTGGAAGGCGGCCGAGGCTGCCAGCGCCAGGATGGTCAGGTCGAGCAGGCCGGGATTTGCGCCTGTCCAGGTCCGGCCGCCGTCCCGGCTGAGCAGGACGCCGTCCTCCTCGGTGCCGGCCAGCAGCGTCAGGCCCGCGAGATCGGCGCGGGCTATGGCATCGCCCGGCACGACCGACAGCGCGAGCACTCGGCTGCCGCTCAACAGATGTTCCCAGCCTGGGCGAGCCGCCTGCCACCGGAACAGGCCGCTGTGCCCACCGACGAACAGCGCGCCATCCTGGGCGTGGTGCGGCGACGGCACGACGACCTCGGCCCCGGCGATGGCGCTGGCCCGCGCCGCGCCACTACCCCCACTGGACCCGGCGAGCGGCTGCCAGTGCGCGCCGCTGTCCCCGGACCAGAACACGCCGACCGCCGTGGCCGCGTAGACGCGGACGCCGCCGTCGGCAGCCGTGGCCGTCGCCAGCCCGTTGACGGTGCCGCCTTCGTGCGCGGCTATCTGCTCCCAGTTGCTCGCCGGAGCCGTCATCGCCCGTCCTCCCGCCCTCGCCTGATGACGCCGGTCATGGCTGCACCGACAGCGGCGCATCCTTGCGGTGGATCAGCACGTCACTGGTCAGGGCGACCGCCGCCGCGCTGACCGCCGCGTCCAGCGACGCCGACACGACCGATACCGGATCAAGGATGCCCGCCTTCCAGGTGTTCACCCACGCGCCGCGCACCGTGTCGAAGGCCCAGGCCGGCCCGCGCTGGCGCGCCCCGGCCACTGTTGATGCCGGGTCGTGGCCGGAGTTGCGGGCCAGCGCGCGCATCGGCTCCGCGAGCGCCCGCGCCAGAATCTTCGCCCCGATGGCCTCGTCGCCGGTCAGCGGCAGCGCCTCCAGCGCGGGGATGCACGCCAGCAGCGCCGCGCCGCCGCCGGGCACCACGCCGTCCTGTACGGCCGCCCGCGCACAGGCCACCGCCCCCTCGACGCGCAGTTTCAACTCGTCGCGGTCGCTGGTGGTGGCCGCCCCGACCTTAATGTGTGCGGCCAGGCCCGACAGCTTGCCGATGCGCTCCTTGATCCGGTCGCGGGTCCAGTCGTCGCCGTCGCCGTTGCGAGCGATGGCCTGCAACTCGCTTTTGAGCATGCCGATCCGTGCCCGCATGGCCGCCTTGTCGCCGCGCCCGCCCAGGACGCCGAAGTGGCTGTACGTCACCCAGGCTTGCCGCGCCCGCCCCAGGTCGGCCAGCTTTACATCTTCCAGGCGTTCGTGGCGGTCCTGCATGATGCAGCGTCCCCCGGTCACGACAGCAAGGTCGTCCAGCAGGCCGGCGCGCTGGTCCCCGAAGTGCGGAGCCTTCGCCGCCATGACGTGGTCGAACAGGTCACGGTCGCGGTTCAGGACCATCAGCGCCACGGCCGCGTCCTTGATGTCCGGGGCGATGACGAGCAGGTTGCGTTCGCCGGCCGCCGCGCACGCTTCGAGCGCCGGCAGGAGCTGTTCGACGCGCTCAATGTGCTGGTTGGTGATGAGGATACGTGGTTCCATCAGGCGTACCGTCGTCTCACCCTTCTTCAGCAGGTGCGGCGACAGGTAGCCCTCGGTCCAGCGGACGCCCTCCAGGAACTCCCAGGTCGTTTCGACGCCCTCGCCGTCCTCAATCTGGATTGAGCCGTCTGGCCCGACGGCTTCCACGATGGAGCCGATACGGGCGGCTAGCTCCGGGTCGCGCAACGTCCCCACGATCAGCGCCGCGATCTCCTTTGGCTCGTCCACGCGCCGGGCCTGCCGCTGCAAGTCGGCCAGCACCGCGTCGCGGGCCAGTTCCAGGCCGCGCCGCACCGGCACCGGGCTGCCGCCGGCCGTCAGGTAGACCTCGGCCTGCTCAACGATGGCCTGGGTCAGCACGGCAGCCGTCGCCACGCCGTCGCCGACGCGCTCGTAGATGCGCCACGCAAGGTGCCGCACGATCATCGCGCCCATGTCTTCGAACGGGTCGCCGACGCCGGTCATGCGCCGCGCGATGATGGCCGCGCTGTCGAGGATCTCCGGCGGGCGCTGGCCGATCAGCGGCGCGATCATCACCGAGCGCCCGACCGGCCCGAGGGTGATCCGTAGCAGCCGGGCCATGCGACACATGCCACGGATCAGCGCCGCCCGGCCCGCCGGCGCGTGCAACATGTAGGGGTCCGCCACCGACACCTCTCGTCCGACTTGTAGGATGGGTGCTTGCCTGGACATCGAGATCATGGCCTATTGAGCCGGTTCCTTGATCGCGTGCCGCGCCAGCCTCCTGCGACTGCCCGTTGTCTGGTAGGCTGCGCGGCCCGGGGAGTATAAACGGGCGCTTCGCTCGGCCGGGTATGTGTGGCAGTGAAGCAGTCGGAAGGAGACGCTACCGTGAAGGCGCTACGGACCTCTGCCGAGCGGCACGTTGATGTGCTGGAATTGCCGGTGCCAACGCCTGAGCCGGGCGGGGTCGTCATCAAGATGGAGGCGACGGGGATTTGCGGGAGCGACCTGCATCCGTACCGCCGGCCGTCGCCGCTGCACCTGGACCCTGGCTTCATTTCCGGGCACGAGCCGTGCGGCGTCATTACGGAGATCGGGCCGGGCGTGACCGGCTGGGACGTTGGCGAGCGCGTGGTGCCGTACTTCCGGCGGACCTGCCTCCAGTGCCGCAACTGCCTGGCCGGGCACCGCAACCTCTGCCTGAACCGGCGAGCGTCGTACGGGCACCAGGGCTGCGACGGCTCACACACCGAGTATATGCGCGTCGAAGAACCGTGCCTGATCCGCTTACCGGAGCACCTGTCGTTCCTTGACGGTGCCATCCTGTCGTGTCAGGGCGGGACGGCGTACGCGCCGCTGGCTCGGATGGGCGTCAGCGGGCGCGACGTGCTGGTGGTATCGGGGTTGGGGCCGGTCGGGCTGCTGTCGGTGCTGTTCGGGAAGGCGATGGGCGCGGCCATCGTCGGCATCGACCCTTCGGCGGGCCGGCGTGCCCTGGCCGAGAAGATCGGCGCTGACGTGACGCTGGACCCGGCGGCGGCCCCGGTCGGCGAGCAGCTGCGGGAGCATTTCCCGGAGGGCGCGGACAAGTTGACGGAGACCTCCGGCGCAAACGCGGCGCACCGGGTGATTGGCGAGTTGCTGCGGTCGTGGGGCACGGCGGCGATTGTCGGCGGCGGCTCGCCGGAGTTCGTGGTGCCGCTGCGGCACTTCGGCGGCGGCGAGATCAGCATCTTCGGGTCGAGCGCCTACGCGCCGAACCAGTTTCCAGAGATCGCGACGTTCGTCAACCGCCACAACATCGCGCTTGACGCCATCGTCAGCGAGACGTTTACGCTGGACGACGGCCCGGAGGCGTTCCGCGTGGCCGCCGACGCGAACACCGGCAAGGTGGTCTTCCGCTTCGACTGACGGTCGCAGCCCCCCGCTCCCGTTTACGACGTCCCTCACCCCCCGGCCCCCCACCCGCCACGCGGGTAGGGGGGCGGGGGGGTGGGGGAGCCCCGGCGCGCCCGCGGGTTAGGGCCCCCCGGGCAGGACAAGAGTTACCCGGC
>JBBQBU010000405.1:0-5608 GCA_038318015.1 Chloroflexota bacterium
CACTGACACACCCCAACGTTCATCGCGTCCACGGGCAGCACCTGCTCGACTCAATTCTGCTTACGTCATGCTACCCATCGCGCGGCGTTCTGCCCAGCCCCCTTCCACCAAAACGGGAAGTTGATTCTTGACGGCCCCTAAGTGGCCGAGCCGACGCGACCACCGACCGGCATCTCTGAGCGTCCGGCGACCTCATGCTGGGTGCGCTGCGGGCCACTTGACGAGAGTGTCGAGGAGAAGACCCCAGCCTAGCGGCGGTTGTCCTCCCACGCCGACACAAAGAAGCGGGGCGGCATTGCTGCCGCTCCGCCCCGCATCGCGACAGCCGCTAGACGGTCGCTTCCTGGCCGTGAATGAGCTTCCAGACCCGCAGCGACGTGGCTGGCATGTCCAGGTTCTTGACGCCAAACGGGGAGAGCGCGTCGAGCACTGCGTTCCGCAGTGTCGGGGTGCTGCCGATGGTGCCGGCCTCGCCCACGCCCTTGACGCCAAGCGGGTTGCGATCCGTCGTCGTCACGGTGCGGTCAAGTTCGAACATCGGCAGGATGTGCGCCGTGGGCAGCGCGTAGTCGGAGAGCGTGCCTGTCAAGAGTTGGCCGTTCTCGTCGTACACCACTTCCTCGCAGAGCGCCTGCGCGACGCCCTGTGCGATGCCGCCGTGCCGCTGGCCGTCCAGCAGCAGCGGGTTGATGACGTTGCCCACGTCGTCAACCGCCACGAACTTCTGGAGCGTCACGCGGCCGGTGTCCCGGTCGATCTCGACCTGGGCGATGTGCACGCCGAACGGGAACACCGAGTCGGCCGGCTTGAAGAAGCGCGTCGCCTCAAGGCCCGGCTCATCGCCGGCCGGCACGTTGCCGCCGTACGCCCGCGCCGCGATCTGCCCCAGCGTGATCGTCTTGTCGGCCACGCCGCGTGCGCCGAAGCCCTGGCCGGTGATCTCGATGTCGTCGAACGAGACTTCCAGCGCCTCAGCCGCGATCCGCTTCGCCTTGTCGCGGACCTGCTCCACCGTGATCTGCATCGCGCCGCCGCCGACCGCCGCGCCGCGACTGCCGAACGTGCCCACGCCCGTCTGGGTCATGGCGGTGTCGCCGTGCAGCACCACCACGTCTTCGATAGGGATGCCCAACTCCTCGCCGACGATCTGCGCCATCGCCGTCTCGGTGCCCTGGCCGTGCGGCGAGGTGCCGGTGTGCACCATCACCTTGCCCGACGACTCGACGCGGACCGTCGCGCTCTCCCAGGGGCCGAAGCCGCAGATCTCGACGTACGCGCCGATGCCCACGCCGACAATGCGCCCCTCGTCACGGGCCTTCTGCTGCTCCTCACGCAGCTGCGCGTACCCCGAAACCTCCAACACCTTGTCGAGCGCCTTCACGTACTCGCCGGTATCATAGTTCGCGCCGAACGGCGTCTTGTACGGAAACTTCTCGGGCGGGATGAAGTTGATCCGGCGAACCTCGACCGGGTCAAGTCCAAGCTCCAGCGCCACGCGGTCCATCGCGCATTCGAGCAGGTACGTGGCTTCTGGGCGGCCAGCCCCACGGTAGGCGCCGACCGGCGTCTTGTTCGTCAGCACGCCGCGCAACTCAAACGAGACATTCTCGATGTCGTAGGGGCCGGGCAGCATCAGGCCGGTCAACATGCCCATCAGCGGCGACAGATACTGGTAGTACCCGCCAATGTCGCAGATGGCTGTGACCTTCAGGCCGGTGACGCGACCATTGCTCTGCGCCGCCACCTCAATGATGTCGGTCTGGCCGCGCCCGTGCATGGCCGCCTGGAAGTTCTCGCTGCGCGTCTCGGACCACTTCACCGGGCGGCCCAACTTCATCGACGCGATGGATGTCAGCGCCTCTTCCGGCGACACATCCACCTTGTTGCCGAAGCCGCCGCCCACTTCCGGCGCAATGACCCGCATCCGGTTCTCGTCCAGCCCGAGCAGCGCCGACAGCTTCGACTTGACGCCGTGCGGAATCTGCGTCGAGGTCCACAGCGTCAACTCGCCTGGGTCGCCGGGGCGGGCTGGCCGCCAGTCCGCGAGGCAGCCGCGCGTCTCTATCGCCACCGCCAGTACGCGCTGGTTGACGACCTTGAGCGAGATCACCTTGTCGGCAGCCGCGAATGCGCCGTCCACGTCGCCGTGCGTCAGCGACTGCGTGTGCCCGAGGTTCGTCCCGAACTCCTCGTACAGCAGCGGCGCACCGTCTTCCATGCCCTTCTCGGGATCGACGACGGCCGGCAGCGGATCGTAGTCCACGTCAACGGCCGCCGCGCCGTCCCGCGAAGCGTAGCGTGTTTCGGCCAGCACTCCCGCGACCGGGTCGCCGACGTAGCGCACCTTGTCGGTGGCGAGCGGGCCGCGCTCCATGTTCTTGACGTTCTCGAAGCCAGCCCAGCCGAATTCGTACGGCATTGGCCCGGTCAACAAGCCTTCCAGGTCTTTCGCCACGATGACGGCCACAACGCCGGGCACCTTCAGCGCCTCGGATGCGTCGATGCCGTTCACCTTTGCATGGCCGTACGGGCTGCGGACAAACGTCAAGTGCAGCATTCCCGGCAGGGTGATGTCGTCAACATACTGCGAGCTGCCCGTTATCAGGCGCGGATCCTCGCGACGTTTGATAGGCTGGCCCATGAGTTTGGGCAGCGGAGCGGTCATCGCCATTGGTTCCCCTCCTCGGGTCTACTCGGGATCATGACCGAGTCTGCGGATCATCGTACCGTCCTAGAGGCACTATGCCAAGTATGACAAGCAACCAGTTTTGGGCCGTTTGCGCTGCGCGTGCACAGACACGGCCGGACCTGTCGGGGCGAACGGCCCCGGCCCTGCCCTTCTGACCAGCGGTACTGCTGTCAGCCTGCCCGATTCCTGCGGCAGCATCGGGGCGGAACACTGTCCAGTATGAGAAACCAGACGACGCTATGGCGAACATACCGGGCGGACGGGTCGAAATCGAACGGGGCGGCAGCTTTTCCGCCGGCAGCGGCCCCGGAACAGTACGATTTGGCCGGAGGTGGCACCCTGCGACCAGCCGAGGCCGGCCCTGACGCCAGCACCATTGACGGATCGCGTGGGCGCAGCATGCGCGTGCTGGCGGTGGTCTGCGCGGGCATCTTCCTGAGCGTGCTCAACGGCTCGATTGTGAACGTGGTACTGCCGACCATCGGCCTGGAACTGGCCGTCGAGCCGGCGCTGCTGGGCTGGGTCGTCACGGCGTACTCGCTGGTCTACGCCGTCGCCATCCCGTTCTTCGGGCGGCTCGCGGACATCTTCGGCGCGCGCCGCTTCTTCGTCGTCGGGCAGGCGGTTTTCGCGCTCGGGTCGTTGCTGTGCGTGCTGGGCCCGAGCTTCGGGTGGCTGATCGTGGCGCGCGTCATCCAGTCGGCAGGCGGCGCGGCGATCCCCGGCCTGGGCATGACGTTGGTGTCGCGGTCGTTCCCGAAGCATCAGATAGGCACCGTGGTCGGCCTGATGAGCACGATGGTCGGGTTGGGGCAGGCCGTTGGCCCGACGCTCGGCGGGACCATCGCCGGTGCGTTCGGCTGGCACGCGGCGTTCGCGGTCGGTGCGGTGGCCGGGCTGCTGGTGCCGGCGTCCTGGGCGTGGCTGCCGCGCACGGACGGCCCGACGACGAAGCGTGCCGAGCCGCTCGACATCCCCGGCGGTCTGTTCCTGGCGGCGGCGATTAGCGGCGGCCTGCTGGCTGTCACCGAGGCGGCGCGCAACGGCCTGACGGCACCCGGCGTGCTGCTGGCGGGTCTCCTGGCGGCGGGCGGCATGGTCGCGCTGGTGCTTCGCCAACGGCGCATCGCCTTCCCGTTCATCCCGCGCGAGTTGCTGCACAGCGCCGGGTTCCGCGCGGTCAGCATCATCACGGTCTGCGCCTCGGCCGGCAGCTTCGGGGTCATCATCGGCGTGCCGCTGCTGCTGGCGCGGGTCAACGGCCTGTCCGCCGCCGAGATCGGCCTGTGGCTGGTGCCGAACGCGGCCCTGACGGCGATTCTGGGTGTGCTCGTGGGCCGTCTGGCGGACCGGGTGGGCAGCAGGCTGCCG
The DNA here is from genome assembly GCA_038318015.1 of Chloroflexota bacterium. Classification (GTDB taxonomy): domain Bacteria; phylum Chloroflexota; class UBA6077; order UBA6077; family JACCZL01; genus JADZEM01. Next base: position 4,061 of record JBBQBU010000405.1, read on the forward strand.
GTGCGCGCGGGCCTCGTCCTGATGCTGGCGGCGCTCCTGGCGCTCTCGACGGCGGCCGGCGCATCGGGCTGGCTGGTGGCGACGCTCCTGGCCGCGCTGGGGGCCGGCGCAGCGCTGGTGAACACGCCGTTGCCGGCGTCGATCCCGCTGATCTTGCGGCCGGAGCGGCTGGCGTCCGGCCAGAGCCTGACGACGATGCTGTTCTTCCTGGGCGGCAGCCTCGGCGCGACGCTGACGACAGCGATCCTGAGTATCCGGAGCGCCGCGTTAGACGCCATCAATCCGCTACACGCGCTCGGCGGCGTCGGGTTCAGCGATGCGTTTTTGCTGCTGGCGGTCCCGATCATGCTGGCGCTGGCGGTGTCCGGTCAGGTGCCCGGCGAGCCTGTGCGAAGGCAGCCCGCTCCGCCGGCCGCCTCGGCCGAGCCGGAGGCCGCCGCCTGACGCCTGCGCCGTGCCCTGTGCCGTGGAGGCGGCGATGCCTACCGCGTGACGACAATCATCAACAGGAACGCGCCCGTGAGCACGGCGGTCAGGGCGCACAGCCAGGCAGAGACGAACGCGGCCATCGATACCGGGCCGACACGTTCCCCGGTGCCGGCGAGGCGTGTGTGCAGCCAGAAGCTGATGAGGGTCAGCACGGTGGATGATCCGAAGACGATACCAATTGATTGCGTATCCATGAGGGGCAGAACCTGCCGAGCGGAAGATGCGGCCCACCTCGGCCGGGCGGGCCTGCTAGACTTCGGGACCGTATCACCGGAGCGGTTGGTGGGAGCTTCAACCTCGTGACCCGCTGCCGGCGCGCGTCCTCCAGGGCGTGACGGGTGGGTTCAGGCGCGTGTCGGGCGCGCCTACCCGCGCGACGAAGGTAGGATAGCCGGGAACGATGCGAGCAGCCTGTCAGCGGGTCAGCCGCGCGAGCGTGACGGTGGACGGCGAGGTCGTCGGGGCCATCGGGCACGGCTGGCTAGTGCTGCTCGGCGTCGGCCCCGCTGACGCCGCGACCGTGGCTGCGAGGATGGCCGACAAGCTCATCGGGCTGCGTGTCTTCGAGGACGAGGCCGGCAAGATGAACCGCTCAGTGGGCGGCGCGGTGCTGCTGGTGTCGCAATTCAGGCTGTACGCAACTCAGTGCGCATTTCAGTAGGAGAAGACGGCCCGATGTCGAGCAACTCAGGCGCCGGGAACCGACAGACGATGCGTACTCGTCCGCGCTTGCCGGGACCGTTGCCTTCAGTTTCAACGACGATGCCGTCAACAAGTAGGTATCTCCTCAATTGGGCAGGGTAGGTCTGGGGCAGCGAGTTGGGAGGAGGAAGGCTGCGCGAAGCTGGGGAAGTGACGCCGGCAACGGGGTTGGCAGCGAGGGTTGATGGACGTAAGCTGGGTCTGACCATTGGTGGTGGAGCGAGATGGCAGAGCGGCCGGTTCCCGAGGCGATAGCTCGACTCGACCTGGCGTTGATCGCGGACGTGGGCGTGCGGGAGGCGATCCGAGCGCTGCTGACGCTGGTCGAGGAGTTGGCAGCGGAGAATCAGGCGCTGC
>JBBQBU010000406.1:0-5607 GCA_038318015.1 Chloroflexota bacterium
GGCAGTAGCCGACGACGACGCGATCTTCGTGACCGACTGGGGCAATGAGCGGGTCTGTGCATTCGCTGCGGACGGCACCTATCTGACGAGCGTCTACGGCGACTCGGCCATGTCAACGTGGGGGGCCGAGGCGGTGGCGTCGGCCCCGGACCTGATTGAGGGGCGCGCCGAGGCCCATGACCTGTCGGCGGAGCGGCGCTTCTTCGGCCCGACCGCCGTCGAGGTGGACCGTCAGGGGAACGTCATCGTGGTGGATAGCTGCCGCCACCGGCTCCAAGTCTACCGCCGCGCCTGACCCGCCCCCGGTACACGTTCGGCGGGTTCCTGCCCCCGTGGCCCACCGTGCGACCCCGCGGTCCGCGCCATCCGGATAGGGGGCCACGGGCGGCCGGTCGTCGTGTCACATGGAGTCGCCTAGTACAGGTCGGCGGAATTGATAGGACAGGGGGATGGCGGGTACGGTATGGCCTGTGTGGAGGGAGGAAGATGGTCGTACCACGAGCCGAGGCGATCAGGGTGACGGAGCGGCAAAGGCAGATGCTCGAGCAGGTGGTGCGGGCGAGCACGAGCCCGCAGGGGCTGGCGACGCGTGCGCGGGTGGTGCTGGCGGCGTCTGAGGGGACCAGCAACCGTCGGATTGCGATGGAGTTGGGCGTGACCCGCCCCGTGGTCCAGGTCTGGCGAGGCCGCTGGGCGGAGGCCCACGATGGGCTGCTGGCCGCAGAGCTTGAGGGCGGGGCTGGGGACGAGCGGGCCCTCCAGGGGGTCGTGCGGGGTGTCCTCGCGGACGCGCCCCGCTCGGGCGCACCGCCGACGTTCACGCCGGAGCAGCTCTGTCGGATCATCGCCCTGGCCTGCACCCCGCCGTCCGATGCGGGCCGCCCGATCAGCCACTGGACCCCCCGCGAACTGGCTGACGAGGCTGTCAGCCAGGGCATCGTCCCGCGCGTCTCCGCCCGCACCGTCGGGCGGTTGTTGGTTGTTGGAAGAGGCCGACCTACGACCACACCAGAGCCGGTACTGGCTCACGCCAGCGCCGGCCGACCCGGTCGTGTTCGCCGAGCAGGTGCAGACGGTGTGTGACGCGTACGCCCAGGCCCCGGCCTTCTTGGCCCAGGGGGGCCACCTGGTGAGCTGCGACGAGATGACCGGCATCCAGGCCCTTGAGCGCGCCGCCCCCACCCTGCCGCTGCGTCCCGCCCAGGTCGAACGGCGCGAGTTCGAGTACATCCGCCACGGCACGCAGTGCCTGATCGCCAACTTCGACGTCGCCACCGGACAGGTGGTGGCGCCGTCGATCGGCTTCACCCGCACCGAAGCGGACTTCGCGGCCCATATCAACCAGACGGTGGCGACCGACCCGGATGCCGCCTGGGTCTTCGTCCTCGACAACTTGAACACCCACCAGTCCGAGAGCCTGGTTCGGCTCGTGATCGATCGCTGTCGGCTGGCACTGGACCCCCAGACCCTGGGCGTCAAGGAGAAATCGGGGATCCTCCGCTCGATGGCCTCCCGGACTGCCTTCCTGACTGACCCGACCCACCAGATCCGTTTCGTCTACACACCCAAACACTGCTCCTGGCTCAACCAGGTCGAGCTCTGGTTCAGCATCCTCGTCCGCAAACTCCTCCGACGGGCCAGCTTCACCTCCACCGACGACCTCCGCGACCGCATCCTCGCCTTCATCGCCTACTTCAACCGCACCATGGCCAAGCCCTTCGCTTGGACCTACTCCGGCCGCCCACTGGCCGCCTGAGTTGACAAAAGACTTCCGCCAACCTGTACTAGTGGGTCACGTCGTATTTGATTGGGGATGCGTCAATCTGGTCGGATCCTCAACTATATGGAGCGTGACCCACTAGGCGCGCCCGGCGGGCTTCGAAACGGTACGCCGGGCCGCCTTCGGGATCACCAAACGCAGCGCGGACAGGGTGTCTGACACGCGGGCGACCTTGTTGTCCACCAGACCAGCCGCCTTGCCGGCCGCCATGACGTGTACATCATTCAGTTTGGCGCTCCCCTTTGGGTGCAGCACCCACACTGCTCCCGCCTGCGCGATGGCCGATCGCAGGGCAGGCAACACATCGAGATGGGGCAGAGTAGCCACCTCGATGAACACCAGATCGAGGTCGGCTCCGTCGGTCGGCAGGTCACAGATGCCCGTGGCGGGGTCACGCGCGTCAATCGGGGGGTACTCGGTGGGCGCAACCGCTGTGCGAAGCTGGGCCAGCAAATTGGCGTGAGTGAGGCCGACGGTAGCGACGCGCTGCCCCGCCTTCACGCCTAGCTTGTCGAGCAGCGTGCGCGGATGGCGAATCTTGTCGGCCCACGTCGCGGCGGCGGCGCCCAGCTCTAGCACGATCTGCTCGCCGTTGCGCCGTAGGATCAGCCTCCCATCGGCGGCATCAATGCTGTCCAGCACCGAGAACGACAGCCGCTCGCGATGCTCGCCCCGCAAGATGAGTTCATTGCTTTCCAGCAGGGCGCGCACGGCCACATCCTGGTCGCCGATGCGTGCCCGACACTGCGCTTCCAGTCCCATCGTCCCGCCTCCGCACACCGTCCGGCTCACGACTGATCATAGGGGGCCATCGTGCATCGGGGCCATCAAGGATGTCCCGCTTGACCCCGAACGGGACGCCCGCGCGGCGGTTGAGGCCCGCTTGTGAGTGAGCCGGCCCGGAGCGGCACGCTCCCGATCTGGCGCTATGCACGAACAGGCAGAACGGGGACCTAACGGAATCGAGGCTGACCCGCACGTCTTCCTTCGGCTGCCATTCGGCCAGGACGGCACCGGCCGCCGTTGCACGCGCCCCGTCGGTGTCGAAGTCATCCACCGCGATGTTGAGGTGCATCATCATCTGCTGATCGCCGGGGCTGGCCGGCGAGGTCGGCCTGACATCCGCTGTTTCCTTCTGGACCGACAGCCCGGCACCGCCGTTCGGCGCGCGCAGCATGACCCAGTCTGGCTCTTCCTTCTTCAACTCCCAGCCGAGCAGCCGCCGGTAAAAGTCGGCGAGCGCGAGTGGGTCTGGAGCGCCGAGTACCACGCCAGTGAGCGTCAGCGACGGTCGTGCAGGCAGCTGCCTCCCCGCTTCTCGTGCGGTGGACGTTCGCAAGACCGCCGGAATCGGCCGCGTAAGGCTACACTGCAGACAGCACGCCAGGGCGAACAATTACACGCAGGAGCGGCACCATCGACGCCACGTCTGACGCTCGGACGCCAACCCGCTTCACTGATCATTTGGCGCAGGTCGTGGCCCCGATTTGGGAGGCCCAGCACGCGCATCCGTTCGTGCGCGGCATTGGCGACGGCAGTTTGCCCGTTGAGCGGTTCGCCTTCTGGATTCGGCAGGTCTACCTGTTTCTGATCGAATATTGCCGGCTGTTCGGTCTGGCGGCGTCGCGCGCCCCGGATCTTGCGACCATCGCCCGCTTCGGAGATTTGCTGCAGGCAACCGCCCGCACGGAGATGGACCTGCACCGGGGATACGCCGCGCAGTTCGGCATCACCGTCGAGGAGCTGGAGCGGGAGTCAATGGCCCCGACGACGCGCGGGTACACCGACTTCCTGCTGCGGGTTGCTGCGCTTGGCGACTTCGCGGAGCTTGCGGCGGCGCTGCTGCCCTGCATGTGGGGCTTTTCGGAGATCGGCCAGCGACTGGCAGCAGAGCCTCGTCCGGCCGACGCGCGCTATGCCGCCTGGGTCGAGATGTACGCCGACCCGGAGTTTGCGGCGCTAACCGACTGGTGCCGCACCCTGGTTGACACCCTGGCGACCGACGCCGGCCCGGTCGCCCGCGACCGCATGACGGCAGTCTTCGTGACCAGTTGCCGCTACGAACTGGCATTCTGGGAAGCAGCATATACCCTGAGCAAGGGGTGGAATTGCACGCGCTAGGTGGTGGGCTGATGTCGGAACTGCCTTGGCGGCTTTCTGTGTGTCAGCCGACCAGGAGCATAAATCGGCCCCGACCGATTTGCTGATCTCCTTCCGAGTCAGATAAAGTTCCGCGCGCGGCGAGGTAGCTCAGTGGTAGAGCAGGGGACTCATAAGCCCTTGGTCGGGAGTTCGAATCTCCCCCTCGCCACCAGATATGAAAGGCGCTTCCAGAACACTCTGGAAGCGCCTTTATTCGTGTCCGGACCGTAACCGGGACCGTAACGGGCCATTCGGTAACCGATTGACTGTCCGAACCACGGTCCAGATAGGCTCAATCGAGGTGGAGTCCCCGGCCACGAGCCGCCTACCTTCTAGGCGACCGAATCCGAAACCGTGCTCCCGGCTGCGCGGAGTATGTCCTGGATCTGGTTGCCCGCCTCCGCGTCCAGGCCCTGCAACACGTGGCTGTAGAGGTCGAGAGTGATGGCGACTGTGGAGTGGCCGAGACGTTCGGACGCAACCTTCGGGTGCACGTGAGCAGCGAGCATAAGCGTCGCTGCGCTGTGCCTGAGATCATGAAACCGAAAGCCCTCTGAGACGCCTGCACGCCGAAGCGCCCGCTTGAAGCGGTGAACCACGTTCGAAGCGTTGAGCGGGGTACCGACTTCGGTCGTGAAGACAAGTCCGCTCTCAATCCAGCCATCACCGAGTTTTCGTCGCCACTGCTGTTGCCACTGTCGCTGAGCGAGCAGCGCGAGAACCGCGTCCCGTGGGACCGAAACTGTTCGCCGGCTCGCCGCTGTCTTTGGCTCGTGAAAGGTCGGAACTCCTGCACGGCTACTGATCAACGTCCGCTCAATGCGAATTGTGCCGGCGTCAATATTCACGTCCTTCCAGTCGAGTCCAAGCAGTTCACCTTGACGAGCACCAGAATAGACGGCCAACGTGAGCAGTGGCGTCAGCGGGTCGTCGTTCGCCCTTGCGCTCGCGAGGATCTGGACGAGATCAGCGGGGGCAGGGCACGTCATGATGGTGCGGGGCACACGGGGAGCATCGACATCAGCGGCGACATTGCGCGCGACGGCACGCCATTTCACAGCTGTAGAGAGGGCGAGTCGAATAGTCGTATGCAAGTAGCGGATCAGACGTGCGGACGGGAACTTTAGCTTCTCGCCGTGCTTGACCTTCTGCTTGCGCTTGTTCGCGTAGAACTTGACGAGATCCTCGGGACGCAGGTCCGCGAGACGGATGTGTCCCAGAGCCGGGATCAGATGCTTTTCGACAAGGACGCGGTAGCGATCAATCGTCGTATCGCGCCGAGTTCCGTCGAGACTCTCTACCCAGCGGGTCAGAAATGCCGCCAACGATTCCTGTCCCGCCTTGGCATTTCCGAGTTGGCCCGTTGCTGCCTTGACCTTCAGGTCGTCCAGCTTCCGCTTGACCTCGGACTGCGTTGCAGCGTAGACGTAGCGACGGTCAGCCTTCCCGTCGACCGTGTAGCCAAACATGATCTCGCCACGCCACCGTTTCCGCTTCGCTTCGAAACGGATCGAACCTTCACCGTCCGCACGGCTCTTGCGCTTCTTCTTGCCAGGATCACTCAACGGTTCTGTCCTTCTGATCACAAGCACGGCCTACAAGCAGGTGGGCGGGAGTCACACCTAGTGCTCGGGCCAGCTGTCGTACGGTCAGTGGTCGCGCGGTTGTCTTCCCAGTCTCAAGCC
>JBBQBU010000407.1:0-5593 GCA_038318015.1 Chloroflexota bacterium
GGCGATGACTGCACCGGTCCGGCCCGCCAGTTGCTTTCCGAGCCACCACGCCGCCGCGACTGTCAGCACGCCGCACACGAGCGACAGCAGGCGCGGCAGCCATGGATTCAGCCCGAAGAGCCAGAAGCCGAACGCCAACACCCAGGTCCAGAACGCGCCAATGTACGGATCGACATTGGTGAGCGGGGCGGCCAGTCCCCGCGCCACGTCGTAGGCAAGCCGCACCTCTATGGTCTCGTCGGTGAACGTTGGGATCAGCCAGAGGTTCGGCCAGCGCGCGGCAGCGGCAATGCCGATGATGGCCGCAAAAAGCAGCACCGACTCCAGCGTGACTGTCCGAGCGCGGGTCAGCAGTCGTGCTCGCCGGCCTCGTGGCAGGCGCGCGAAGGGCACCGGAGCGGCAACCGTCACCGCTCGGGCACCACGGTCCACTCCGGCCCCAGTTCGTACTTCCTCACGCGGTTGGTCGGGCGGGCGCCCTCCATGACGCGGAGGCGGCCCTTGCGCTGGATATCTGCAAACGTGTTCTGTATCTGGACGATCCTGCGGGCCTTCAGGTTGAACACGACCGCGCCCGCCCAGACCGGACTGAGGCTCATGTCGCGGGTCCGTTCGTCCAGCACGCGGAAGACCGGAACCTGCTCGCGCGGGCAGGTGTCAAACGCAGCATGTATCCAGCGAGTGTTCCCACCAATGTTGTGCTCGTCGAAAACAGCCAGCCCGTTGTGGACGCGCTCCTGAAGGTCGCCGATGAACGGCGACGCGCGCTCCAGTAGCTCCGGCATCGAGGATGGCCCGGTCGCACAGGCCGCCACCAGCCCGTGCAGGGCGAAGTCTGGGCCAATGAAGCTCACCGTCGATGCAGCGTCAACGACGGTAAACCGCATCAACCCCATCGTCTCCCCCTTAGCCCTTAGCCCTTAGCTGGCCTGGCTCGCGGCACCTCGGCCGCTGGCCCCGCCCTCAACGTCCATCCGCGCAATCCACAGGTCCGCGTCCCGAATCTCAGCCTCGGTCGGCAGCCACTCGGGAGCCTGCCACGCGAGGTTCAAGAACGCTACGTCGCGCTCGTCGGCCACCCGCGCGGCGAACTTCTCGCCGAGGGCGTATTGCTCCATCTTCATCTTCAACCCGGTCAGCCGCAGGAACAGTTCTTCGATCTGGCTGCGGTTCGCCTGCCGGTGCTCGACTCGCTCATGAATCTCCGCATAGGACGGCAGCAACTGCTCGCCCACCCGGTTCATCACGTGGTTGGAGTACCCTTCGGCCAGGCTCATCAGCGCCTGGAGCCGCGAGAGCATCTGGCGCTGGTGTGGCGACATCATCGACTCAATGACGCTGTGCCCGTTGCGGAGGTTGACCACGAGTCGCGACGCCAGCCCACCGAGCACGCTGCCGGTCGGGCTGGTCAACTCCTCGGCCATGCTCCGCAGGTACGAATCAAGCTGGCCATTGAGATAGCCGCGCACCCACGGGTTCACCTCGAACTCGTGCGCGTGCGTCGCCTCGTGGAGCGCGATCCACTTGCGGAGGTCGCCAGCCGGCACCTGAAGCGTGTACTCCAGTGCCCTGATGTTCGGTTCCACGAAGTACAGCTTGCCAGTCTCGAGCGGCTCATGGCCCAGCAGGCTGATGTCGTATTGGCCGAGTACCTTGCGCGCCAGGAACCCGAGCAACAGCCCGACCTGCGTAGACAGCGTCATCCGGCTCAGCCTGGTCATGCCGGGGATGCCGCTGCCGCCCTTCGCCAGCGTCTCGATGTAGATCTCTTCGAGCGGGCGGAACATCTGCTTGAAGCTGGCAATGTTCGCCTTGATCCACTCGGCGCGGTCCAGCACCCGCACGTCAATCTCGCCGAGGGGCAGGATCGTGCCGGTATAGTCAGAGATCGGCCCTTCGATCTCGCGCACCATCGTCTCGTACTCGCGCTGAAGGCGGGCGCGGTCGAGCGTGGAGATGCCGCCGTCGGCACCGCTGACGCGCGTCGCCATGCTGGTCGCAATGTCCCAGTCAATCAGCCGGGTATCGTGCTCGTCGGCAAAGCGGCGAGCGATGGCCCAGCCGACCGCGACAGCCCCGCCGACAAGCACGCTTCGGGCGAGGGCGCCTCGGGACAGCGGGCCGAAGAGCTGGAGCGGTCGTGCCATGGGATCTCCTACGGGCTTCGGGGGATGGAGGCTGCGGGGAGCCGGAAATTGTGGCAGCCCGCCTTTGCGCGAGAGCGCGCCGAACGGGCCGCTCCTACGATTGTACCCAAGCCCTCAGGTCGCTCCCAAACGATTGGCGGCCGCGCAGGGGGCAGACCATTCGTCGCACAGTCAGTGCCTGTGCATGTAGATGGTCTCCCCCCCCCGATGGCGGGCCCCTCAGCCGTCCCGCTGGAGCGGATCCTTGATCTCACCGGGTAGTTTGACCATGCTGCCGTCGATCATCCGTGCCTGGTATGGGTTCGTTCCGCGCACCTGCATCCCGAACCCGAAGTGTGACGTTGCGCCGGCCAGCGCAACGTTGTCGGCCGCACGGTACTGGAAGATCAGCACGCTGCGTGGATTGGTCCCGCGATTCGCCGTTGAACTGTGCAGCATGTTGCAATGGTGAATCTCAACGCCGCCGGCCGGCGACTCGGCGTAGTGCCACTGCGATTCGTCGCCCAGGACCCTCTGGTCCTCAAGCTGCGACGAGAATGCACCGTCCCGCGCGAACACGTGCATCTGCGGCCCGTGCTTGTGGCTGCCGGGGATAATGCGCAAGCAGCCGTTCTCCCGCGTTGCCTCATCGATGTGTACCAAGACTGCCACGAGGTCGTAGTTGGTGTGCGGGAAGAACGGGTAGTCCTGGTGCCACTCAAAGCGGGCCTCGCGGCTGGTGGGCGGCTTCAGGTTGAGCTTCGAGTGGTGAAGCTGGATGTTCGGCCCGATGACCGCCTCCACCGCATCAAGGATGCGCGGGTGGAACGCCATGTCATAGAAGGCCTTGTGATGCTGAATCGGGCTGAAGATGCGCCGCACGTAGTGGCCGCCGTCGTCGCCGCGCGTCACCGAGAACTTGCTGTTCGTCTCGGTCAGGCCTTCGGCCTCGGCCAGCGTCTCGGCCAGCGCCGCCCGCAGCGTCGCCACCTCGTCCTGGGTCAGCAGCTCCGGATGCAGGATGTACCCCTGCTCGTCGTAGAACGCCTTCTGCTCGGCCGGTGACCGCTGAGTCGCGTCGATCATTGACGTGCCCTCTCTCCCCTTGGAGTCCTCGCCACCCCGGCCACCTGTGGGCGGAGTGCGACGACAGTCGGCTGCATTATCTGTAGCCTGACTGTCTCAGTCAGGATAGGCGACAGCGCCGTCTTGATTCACGTGAAATTGCGCAGGCTACGGCCGAGAAGGGCGGTGGCTGACGCAGCCGGCGCGTGATATAGTTTCGCCCGGTCAGGGCCTGTAGCTCAGCTGGGAGAGCGCACGGTTCGCATCCGTGAGGTCAGGGGTTCGAGTCCCCTCAGGTCCACCAGAACGACGACGTGGCGAGTCATGAGAGGCGAGTTGCGAGAGGGAAACCCGCTCGATCTTGCGACTCATGACTCGCCGCTGCTGCATCAGGCGGTGACGGGCACCGCGATCTTCGAGCACTCTTCACGCAGGCGGCGTGCCACAATCTCGGCCTCGTCGCCGCGCAGGTTGTGCGGGTCCACCAGCACCTTGCCCTGGAACGCCCGAGTCAGAATCGGCGGATTGCCGGTCCGCAGCCGCTCCACGATCTCGTCCGGGGTCAGGCCAGTCTTCGTCTTGTCGAGGCTGACCAGGATGGTTGGCGTCGTCCAGACGGAGTGGTCCTCATCAATGACGGCGGACACGCCTTCCAGCCCGTCAAGCGCGCCGACGATCAGTTGGGCCTCTTCGACGTGCTTGTTCCACTCGATCGTCCAGTCCTCTTCGAGGAACAGCTCTAGCGCCGCCACCAGCCCGACGATATCCTCCTTCGTCACCTTGCACGGGCGGCCGATGGCACCGTTCGGCGCGCCATTGGCGGCTGCCGCGCGAATCAGATCCTTGCGGCCCAACAACAGGCCGCTGCCCTGCGGGCCCCGGATACCCTTGCCGCCGCTGTAGATGACAAGGTCGGCACCGAGGGCAGTCCAGCGCGTCAGGTGGCTGACCGGCGGCAGCGTGGATGCCCCATCGACGATGATCGGCAGGCCGTTGCGATGCGCGATGTCGATAGCCTGCTCTACTGTCACGCCGTTGTCCCCCAGGTACGGGGAGACGATGTACATGATGGCAGCCGTGTTGCCGTCGATGCCGGCTTCCATCTGCTCGGGCGTGGAGCCGTTGTCGTCGCCAACCTCGATGATCCGGCCGCCGGCGGTCCGTAGCGCCTGGTCGTACCGAATCCGGCGGCACTTCTCGATGACGATGCCGTCCTTCAGGCCGGTCGTGTCCGGTAGCTGCACGATGGCCTGCGGATCGTTGCCCGCGATGACCGCCGCTGCCGACAGCAGCAGGCCGCCGGCCGAGCCGGAGGTGACGTGCGCGGCTTCGACGCCGATGAGTTGCGCGATGTGTTCGCCGGCCTTCCGGTTCAGTTCCTCCATGTCCACAAACGCCGTCGCCGCTTCGGCAATTGCGTCAAGGACCGGCTGCGGCATCAGTGAGCCGCTCGCCATCGTATTCATGCCGCGCGCATTGATCACCGGCTGGATGCCTAGCCGCTGGTAGACTCCCATACGGACACCTCCTGGCGCCCGATTGTAGCCGCCGACGCAGATCGTCAACAGTCTGCGTGTTGCACAGTCCTCATCCCGAAAATACTGGGAGCACTGCCGATGTCGGATCGCGAGCCGTCCCTTCGCATCAAGTGGATCACCAAGCAACTGGTCCGCGCCTACTTCAAACTCTTCCACCGGTACGAAGTGCTGGGGCAGGAGCATCTGCCCACGCATCCGCCGGTGTTTGTCCTGACGAATCACGTGAGCAATCTGGATGTGCCGGCCTTCGGCCTCGCTGACCCGTACGTTGGGTCGTGTCTGGTAGTGAAGGAGTCGCTTACGAGAATGCCCGTCGTCGGGTCGATCCTGAAGATCTGGCACGTCATCCCGGTCGCCCGCGACGGCCGGGACTCGACGGCGCTGCGCCAGGTACTCCAGCGACTGCGCGAGGGCCGCCTCGTTGCCATCGCTGCCGAAGGGACTCGCAACCGCGACGGCAAGCTCGGCGAAACGAACCCCGTCTTGGCGCGTCTTGCGATTCAAGCCTCGGCGTCGGGGATCCCGCTGGTCCCGGTAGCGGCAATCGGCACCTATGCGTGCCTACCGCGCGGGGCGCGGTTCCCACGACCGGGCAAGGTCAAGGTGCTGATTGGCCCACGCTTTGACCTGAGCTACCTGAAGTCACTGCCAAAAGATGAGGGTGTCGAAGAGGCGCGCCGCCTGATCCACGAGCGCATCCGCGTCATGATGGAGTCCGGTTTGCCGATTGCGCCGCCCGTACGGTCGTAGGGCATGCTGCCCGAGGCGGTGCCCGAGGCGGTGCCCGAGGCGGTGCCCGAGGCGGTGCCCGAGGCGGTGCCCGAGGCGGTGCCCGAGGCGGTGCCCGAGGCGGTGCCCGTGGCG
>JBBQBU010000408.1:0-5587 GCA_038318015.1 Chloroflexota bacterium
CGCCGGTCGGCCTCGTCGTGGATAACGGGATGCTGGCCGGGCGGCTGGCGTCGGCGCTGGCGGGCGTCGCCTCGACGCTGGCGCTCTACGCGCTCGGGCGCGAACTCGCGTCACGCACGGTCGGCGGCGCGGCCGGCGTCCTCTGGGCCATCTGCCCATTCACCGTGTTCTTTGCGCGGGTCGCCGCTGACGACGCCGCGCTGGCCCTGACCGCGATCTTGGCAACCTGGGCCACTGTGCGGCTCGCGCGCCGGCCGTCCCTGCTCGTCGGCGCGCTCTGCGGCCTGACCTTGGCGTTGGCGGTGTTGGCGAAGACGAGCGGCCTGTTGATGGCCGCCGCCCCGCCGCTGGCACTGCTGTTTCTGGGTCGGCCGCGCGCGTGGCGGGCGTACATGCTGCCGCTAGTGATGGCTGGTGTGGTCGGGCTGGTGACGGTCGCGCCGTTACTGCTCGGGCTGGCCCAACTGCTGGATCAGGTGGCGCTGCACACCCCGTCTGCCGCCACCCAGAAGGCTGGTTCGCTGCTGGCAAATCTGGAACTCGTCGGCTTCTGGGCCGACGTGTACGCCGGCCGGGCGCTCCCGGTCGTTGCGCTGGTCGGGGCACTGCTGGCGATGCTGTTTCGGCAGCGCGGTCTGCTCTTCGCGGCGGTGCTTGGCGCGGTGATGCTGCTGGTGATGCTCAAGATTTCGACATCACTGTTCCCGCGCTACGTCCTGTTTGCCGTATTTCCGGCGTTTCTGCTGACGAGCTATGCCATCGAGCGCGCCGCCTGGGCGGCCGGACTGGCGCTGACACGTCTGTCGGTTCGAGACGGGCGGCTGCTGCTAGCGACGCGCGGTCTGCTGGTCGCGGCGTTGCTCACGGCCGTCATTGCGGAGCGCGCACCGCTGGCGCTGGCGATCGTGCAAGATCCCGCCCGTGCCGCCATCCCGGACAGTGAGCATTTTCGGTACGTCGAACAGTGGTTCGCGGTGTACGGGCTGGGGCAGATGATGGACGAATTGCACGCGCTGGCCGGTGATGGGCCGGTCACGGTGCTCGTACCGCCACCCTCCCGCGAGAGTCGCGTGCTGGTGCCGTATGCCGCACTGAGCTTCTACGCCCGCCGCGACCCCAACATCCGGATTGTCGAAGCGCCTTCGCTGTGGCGAGCGCAAGACTTGCGGGAACTCAGGCAACTTGCGCGCGGCGGCCCAACCTATCTGGTGGTGAACGGCAGCTACACCGACGCGCCGGGCATGCCGAGCGACATCCCGGCGTACACGCAGCGGCTCGAACGGCGGCTGGCCCAGGACGTGCCGGCCGCCCGCGAGGTGCTCCGCATCCCACGGCCATCCGCAGCCAACTGGCTGAGCCTGTACCGGCTCGACGGCGGCCCCTGAGCAGGCAACGACTCGGTTCCGGGGCTTCGAGCGGACGGCCCGGAGGACAGACGCGGTGCAGCGGCCGGCACAACTGCCCCCCACAACCCTCAACCTAGAACCCGTTGCGCGGCGTCCCGTATCCTTCGGGGCGAAGGTGGGGGGAGGCGACCACGATGACAGGGGATCCTGGTGCCCGCGTGCCCGAAACACTTGACGAGGCGCGCGCCATCATCGCGCAGCAGGCCAGCGAGATCGAGCACCTGCGCCGCCGCATCGACGACGACCGGCTGGTGGACGAACTGCGCGAAGCCGTGCGTCTGTCCGTGACGGCCAGCGCCATCGCCACGCCGGTCTCGCACGCGCGGCTTCTCGACTTGATTGTCGCCACGAAGACCGGCCGGACATCATCGGGACGGGCGGGCGGCTGCTGGGCGAGGGCGACGTAAACATCTCGTCAATGCAGGTGGGGCGCACCCGGCGACGCGGCCACGCCCTGATGCTGCTGTCGGTGGACGAGCCGATCCCGCCGGCGCTGGTGGCGCGCCTCCGCCAGGTTGCGAACTTCGCGATGGTAAAGGTGCTGAAATTATGAGATATTGAATCGGGTTCACTCTCATTTGGTCATCCCTTTCCCTCTGCGTAGCCCGCACTTCGGGGCTAGAAACGCATAGATAATGCAAGGGCGACTCCTCATGAAGAGATCGGCCTAACTGCTACCGAGCGTTCGATTCATATCCATACGATCAAAGTATTCCACTTCGGGGTGTCACTGATGCCGAAAGTCGAAGAATTGCGTAAGGCCGTGCGGGGTTTTCTGACAGAAACCAGTAGAATAGTTACGATCACTAGCTCAATCCCCGTAGATTCTCAGAAGAACTATGCAAGCATGCTATTTCGAGCCATCCTTCGCCGACAACACGACTCACTCGAGGCCGTCGCTGATCTGGTGGCCC
The DNA here is from genome assembly GCA_038318015.1 of Chloroflexota bacterium. GTDB lineage: Bacteria > Chloroflexota > UBA6077 > UBA6077 > JACCZL01 > JADZEM01. The sequence continues at coordinate 2,321 of JBBQBU010000408.1, forward strand.
TCGAAACAGGGCATGCTGCCATAGCATTGCTCAGGGCGTCTTGCGAAGAGTTGATATGGATTAAATATCTTCGCACACTAGACGACAATACCATCAATAGACTCCTTGTGGTTCTATGCAATCTAGAGATTTCAAAGAATCTAGCAGAGCAGGAACGGTTTTCCAGTCGGCAAGTCATGCTCGAACTTGGTTTTACATCAAAGCAACTTGAACACTCCTCACGGCGTTTACCTCATCTAAAGAGAGACTTGAAGAAACTTGCAGAGGAACTTAATTGGAAAATCAACTCAAGAAGAACTGATAGACCGAGTGCCAATTCACTCGCTCAATTGGTCGGTATGAAGCCGACATATGACTTTCTGTATCACGCAACATCTCGCTCAGTGCACTTTACACCCACAGAATTAATGCGCCGAGTATGGGGTCAGCAAGATTCGCTCTCTGTGAATTCAAACTTTTTCGAACCATACTGGGCTTCATTTTCGCTCTATTGGGGGCTCCGTATCTACTTGGATACGCTAATCGAGATTCTCGAGATTCTTCCTGAAACCGAGCGATCAGACATGAGTGAGGAAGCGATAGTCAAGTGGTCAAAAGTGATCGCTGAGTTTGGTCAGGTTCCGATAATAACTGCTAGGGAACTGATGTGGAAGGTCTAGCCATTGGAAGCGGAGCTAATATGAGGCTCCACAACTTCAGTGCCGGGCCAGCCACCATGCCGACCGAAGTCCTTGAGGCGTCGGCGCGGGCGCTGGTGGACTACAACGGGATGGGCGCGGGGATCGCGGAACTGAGCCACCGCGGGCCAGAGCTTGAAGCCGTCTTCGCGGAGACGACCGCGCGCATCCGCAGCCTGATGGACGTGCCCGCCGAGTACGACGTGCTGTACCTCCAGGGCGGCGCGTCGCAACTGTTCGCCACCATCCCAATGTGCTTCCTGCATGGGCATGCGGACTACATCGTGAACGGCGAGTGGTCGCTGAAGGCTGCCGAGGCCGCGCGCTTCTACGGCACCGTCAACGTCGTCGGGAGCAGCGCGGCGACCGGCTTCGACCGCATCCCGACGGGCTGGCAGCCGACGCCCGACGCTGACTACCTGTATCTCTGCTCCAACGAAACGATCTACGGCACCCGCTGGTCCACCCTGCCCGAGCACCCGAACTTGATCGTGGATGCGTCGTCGGAACTGCTGGCGCGGCGCATGGACGTCAGCGCGACGGCGCTGCTGTTCGGCGGGGCGCAGAAGAACCTCGGACCGGCCGGGCTGGTACTGGCGATCATCCGCCGCGACATCTACGACCGCATTCCGGCCACGGTGCCCCCGATCTTCGACTTCCGCGCCCATGCGAAGGGCGGTTCGCGCCTGAATACGCCCCCGACCTTCGCCATGTACCTGCTGCTGGAGACGCTGCGCTGGATCGAGCGACAGGGCGGCGCGGCCGAGATTGAGCGGCGCAACGAGCAGAAGGCAACCATCCTGTACGACGTGCTGGATGAATTGGCGGGCTTCTACACCCCGGTCGTCACAGACACGGCAAACCGTAGCCGGATGAACGTGACGTTCCGCCTGTCCTCGCAGGAACTCACGGCGCTGTTCCTGACGGAGTCGGAGGCACGCGGAATGATCGGGCTGGCGGGCTACCGAACGGTCGGCGGCATTCGGGCCAGCATCTACAACGCGCTGCCGGTCGAAAGCTGCATCGTGCTGGCAGAATTGCTGCGCGACTTCGCCGAGACGCACGGCCGCTAACACGCCGCCGCCACCGCGCCACGGCGAGGTCAACCAGCGTTGGCAATATCTTGACCATGCGGTAAGGTACGAATCCGCGCGCCGGGCGGCGTTCCGTCCGGTATACTCTCGGGGTCGCGGGGTGTAGCGCAGTCTGGCAGCGCGCCTGGTTTGGGACCAGGAGGTCCCCGGTTCGAATCCGGGCTCCCCGACCACCTACCTTCCCCTGCCTGCCCCAGGAGCCTCCGTGGCCTCTCTCTCCCGACGCCGGACGTCCCGCCCGGCACCCGGCGCACCCAGCGTGCGCCGTTCTGCTCGACAGCCGCTCACCGTGCTGCTGGCCGTCGTCCTGATCAGCGTCCTCGCGAGCGCCTGCAACGGCGTCCCGCAGATCGCTGGTATCGCCGCCGTCACGCCGACGGCGACTGTGCGCCCGCGCGACCGCCCTACCCCGACCCCGCTGCCGATCATCCAGAACAGCGGCCAGGTCGTTCAGGGGAGCAGCAAGCCGTACGTGACCGGCGTCTCATTCCCGGTCGGCATGGCGTTCGCCCCGGACGGCCGCCTCTTCTTCAATGAGGCGAAAAACGGCGTCATGCGAATCGCCGAACCGAACGACGGACTGGGACGGCTACGCCCCCAGGCGTTCGTGCAGTTGGAGACGGCGAAGGGTGCCGAAACCGGCATGCTCGGCATTGCCCTGCACCCCGACTTCGAGCGCAACCACTGGGTTTACCTGTACTACACCGAGCCGGACCCGAACCGGAAGGAGCGCATACCGCTCCGCAACCGCGTCGTACGCTTCACTGAGCGCGACAATATCGGCACGGACATGACGGTCATCCTGGACGACATCGCCGTCAGCCGGCAGGGCGTCCACAACGGCGGCATCCTCCGCTTCGGCCCAGACGGCAAACTGTACGTGACGGTCGGGAACGCCCAGGATCAGCGTCAGATCCCCGGCCATTCCCAGAACCTCAAGACATTGAACGGCAAGGTGCTGCGCCTGAACGACGACGGTACCATCCCGAGCGACAACCCGTTCCCTGGATCCGCCATCTACGCCTATGGCCTCCGCAACCCGTTCGGCATGGCCTTCCAGCCGGAAACCGGCTTCCCCTGGATTACTGAGAATAGCGGCGACAACAACGACGAGGTGGACCTGATCGAGGCTGGGGGCAACTACGGCTTCCCACATTACGAGGGTTTCGGCAACGACGAGAGGTACAAAGATCCGGTCTGGTCGTCTGGCGACCTGACCATCGGGCCGACTGGGCTGGTGTTCTATACCGGCAACCAGTTCCCCCAGTACCGCGGCGACCTGTTCTTCTGTGCGGTCAACACCGGCACGCTGATGCGGCTACGCCTGAACGCCACGGACCACCGCACCGTCGAGGGCGGCGAGGAAGTGGCGAAGGACTGCCACCTGGACATCATCAACGGTCCGGACGGTGCACTGTACTACTCCACGTTCACGCAGATCATGCGCCTCGGACAGTAGACGCGGCCCTCGCCCCCCGGCCCCCTCTCTCGCAAGC
>JBBQBU010000409.1:0-5581 GCA_038318015.1 Chloroflexota bacterium
CTGCGTCAGCTCTCTGCGATGGCCGCCGGCGCTGCCGACTTGACATCGGTTTCAGGCTCGGCGTCAGGTACAGCTTCTTCCGCGACTATAGGAGCCTCGGACTCGGCCTCTGCAACCTCGGCTTCCGGCTCGGCAGCCGACTCTTCAGCCTGGCCGTCTGCTACTCCGTCCTCTACCGCGTATGTCGCTTCAGTACTGTCCCCGTCGTCATCGCCTGCGGTGTAGGTGCCGCCTTCGTCGTCAAACGCCTCTTCTTCGACCTGCCGCAAGCTGAGCCCCAGGCGATGCCGGGCGGGCTCGATGCGGATGATCTTCAGGGGCAGCTCGTCGCCCTCGCGAACCACCTGCTTCGGGTGCGTGATCCGGTCCTCGGAAAGCTCCGAGATGTGAATCAGCCCCTCAATGCCAGCCTCGATCTCGGCAAACGCTCCGAACGCGGCAAGCTTGGTAATGCGCCCGTTGACAACCTGGCCGACCTGATACTTGTCGTTGACACGGCTCCAGGGCTCACCCTGGAGACGCTTCAACGACAGCGCAATCTTCTTGTTGTCGCGGTCCACACCGACGACGTACACCTCGACCCGGTCGCCCACCTTGACTACCTGGCTCGGGTGCGATACCTGCCCCCAGGAAAGCTCAGAAAGATGCACCAGGCCATCGGCCCCGCCCAAGTCCACGAACGCGCCGAAGTCACAGATGCTCGACACCATGCCGGAGCGAGTATCCCCAGGCTGCAGTTCGCTCAGCAGCCGATCCTTCTCGCGGGCACGTCGCTCCTGAAGAGCAGCCCGTTCCGAAAGAATGAGGCGGTTGCGACGGCGGTTCATCTCGATGACCTTCAGGAGCAGTTCACGCCCCTTCATGCCCTCAAGCCGCGCCTCTACCGACTCATCGGCACTGCCACGTCGAAGATCGGCAATCTGTGAGAGCGGCACGAACCCGCGCACACCCTCCACATTGACGACGAGCCCACCCTTGTTGTGCTCGACCACTTCGCCTTCGACCGTCTGGCCGTCCTCGAAGCGCTTCTGTAGGTTGCGCCACCCCCGCTCGGCACGCGCACGAGTGAGCGAAAGGACGACACGTCCTTCCTGATCCTCACTCGACAATACGTAGGCGAGCACTGTCTCGCCAACACTCGGCACCTCGGTCTGCGACACCTCACCGAGGGGAACCACGGCCTCGGACTTGGCACCGATGTCCACGAGGAACTCATCACGGTCCGCACTGACCACAATGCCCTCGACGACCTCACCTCGACGCCATTGCCGAACCGATTGCTCGTGTTCGGCGAGCCAATCCCCCATACCACCTGCCGGTGGGTTGGTGGTCGCTCCGTTCGCCTGGTCCAGCGTCTCCTGGCCCGACACGGCCTCTTCCATACCCGGTGCTTCCCGCCCCTGCTCCATCTGAATAGGCCTAGTATACGGCACTATCGCTGAAACGGCAAAGGCACAAGGGTAGGTTGCACAACATCGCACGACACCAGCCGGCTCCGCCGCACACTCTCTCGGCCTGGAGCATGGTGCCATCGCGCTGCGCTCAAGACGATAATACTGCATGGACGGGACCGGCGTCAGCGTCGACGGGGCCTCCGCCCATTTTTGGTGCCGGCCCGGGCCGGCCGTCGGCGAGGACGGATGGACTCCGAAGCGGTAGATGAAGAGGCGGCGCGCCGTCTCATTGAGGCGATCACGCGCCGCATTGACCCTCAGACGCAGGTGCTACTTCGAGAACCGGGCCGCCGGTTCCTCCCGAATCGGCTACGGCTGGCACTGGTGCAGTCCGGCCACGCCTTCCCATTCGAGTTGTCGGACGGCGAGTTCCGCGACGCGCGCTCGGCCGTGGGGCGGGAGCGGCTGGCGCGCAGGCTCGGCGCGGCGCTCGGCCTCCAGCCCCCGGACCAACTCACCGGCCCGCCGCGCGAATGAGACGGGAATGGGTGCTGGATTGTCGGTCATAGGGATCCGTCGCCCGTTCACCTACCACCTATTCTCTGAGTGTCCGGATGTCTGAGGCTGCGGCTCCGAGACCCATCAGGAGGATCCAGACGGCGATGATCCCGAGGACCGGGCGCGGCCCGTATACGTCGATCAGGAAGCCGCCCAGCGCCGTCCCCACTGACATCGCCCCGAACGACAGGAGCCGGTAGACGCTGTTGACGCGCCCCTGGAGTACATCCGGGATCAGCGCCAGCCGGTACGACACCTGGACAATGCCAGTCATCGTCTCCATCATGCCGGCAAGGTAGAGGCCGGCCGCCACGCCCCAGATGGTGCCGGAGAGGGTTGCGAACCCGAGTGCCAGCCCGTGTAGCAGTACGATGGCGATCATGTGCCAGCCGACGGGAATGCGTCGGCGCAGCCACGGCGTCACCGCCGCCGCCGACAGGCCGCCCGCCCCGGCCACGCTAAACAGCAGGCCGATACCCGTCGGGTCTAGCCCGAGATCCTGCCGGGCCAGCACCACCACCGTGAGCATAACCGGCGCGAAGCCGAGCCGGTGGACGCCGTTGAGCACCATCAGCAGCAGAATGGCGCGCTCGTTGTAGACGTAGCGCAGGCCGTCCACAATTGACCGCATGATGCCGCGCTGCGCCTCGGCGGAGCGGCGGGCCTGGAACGGCGTCCGGATGCCGAGCAGCGCCACCGCCGACACCAGGAACGTCAGGCCGTTGACGCAGTAGGCCAGCACCGCGCCCGCCACGATGGTCGGGCCAAGCGCGACGATCATGCCGCCGAGGCCGGGACTGGTGAGCGTCGCCACGCCTTCGGAGGTCGAGTTCAGTGCCTGCGCGGCGGGAATCTGGCGGCGGGTCACGACGCGGGGCAGCGCCGCCACCTGACAGATGTTGTAGAACGACTGCGCGGACCCTAGCACCAGGGCGACCGCCAGCAGCAGCCAGCCGTTCAGCGCGTCAAACGTCCAGGCCAGCGGCACTGACAGGACGGCGAGGCAGCGCACGGCGTCGCAGACAATCATGACGCGGCGGCGGTCCCAGCGGTCTACCAGCGCGCCGGCGGGCAGCCCCAGGAAGATCATCGGGAAGGTCAACGCGCCGCCAACCAGGCCGGCCATCGTCGGCGACTCGGTGAGGGCCAGCACCAGCAGCGGCGCGGCCAACTTGACGATACCGCTACCGACGCTGGAGACGGTTTGCCCGCCCCAGATGCGGAGAAACTCGATGTTAGCAAAGAGGCGGTCGGGCTTCGGACGCTCGTCAGGGACGGGTTGCGCGTGCGTGGATGCCAGGGCCGTACCCCTCTGCCGCCGGGTCGGTCGGCCGCCCGTCAGCGGGCGAATCTGCACGGGTCGCTCGCGCGGCGGCCCGAACGTTCGCACGATTGTACGCCGCGCCACGAATCCGTGTGCCTGACTACGCGCGGCTCCGTCTGAGTTGGCCGCGCCTGCTAGACTTGGGACACATGCGGCCGCCACGACGCGGTTGCGGGAGTTAGCCCGATGACTGCAAAGACCGGTGCCCTCAAGACGCCGACCGGGGGCAACAATAAAGACTGGCAGTGCCTCACCTGCGAGCAGGTCGTCGTCAGCCCAACGCTGCCGTACAAGTGTCCGCGCTGCGGTGCGTCGCGCGTCAAGTTCGTCGTGAAGGGCGAGAGCGGCGAGGGTGAGTAGCCACCTGCCGCCCGCGCCCGTCCGTCTTCAGTCGCGCCTCTGGCTCTCGCCCCGCCGTCGATCACACCGCCTAGACGTGGCCACCCTATCGACATATTTGCGACGACGGCTCCGATTCCGCGCCGCTAGCCGGCGACTTGCGGTACCACGGCTGCCGATGCTGCCCGTAGGCCAGTCCGCAAGTCCTGGATGATGTCGGCCGGCTCCTCAATGCCGACCGAGAGCCGCACCAGCCCGTCGCCGATGCCGACCTCGCGCCGCTGTTCGGGTGTCAGGCCGCGATGAGACGCGACGGCGGGGTAGAGCGTCAGCGACCGAAGATCGCCGAGCGTCGGGGCCGGCGCGACCAGAGTCAGCGCGTCCATGAACCGCCCGACGCGGCTGCGGTCGCCATCACGCAGATCGAACGCTAACATGGCGCCGTACCGTCCGCCGAGCAGCCGTCCGGCCAGTTCATGCTGCGGGTGATCCGGCAGGCCGGGGTAGTACACCCGCTCGACGCCGGCTTCTCCGGCCAGCCACTGGGCCACGGCCAGGGCGTTGTCGCACTGGCGCGCCATCCGCAATGAGAGCGTCTTGAGGCCACGGTGTGCCAGGAACGCTTCGTTCGGCCCGAGCACCGCGCCCAGCAGCTTCGCCTGATAGTGGACCTTGCGGCCGGTCGCCTCGTCGGCGGCGGCCACCGTGCCGGCCGTCAGGTCGCCGTGCCCGCCGATGTACTTGGTGGCGCTGTGGACGACGAGGTCCGCGCCATACTCGATGGGCCGTAGCAGGTACGGCGAGGCGAACGTGTTGTCCACCACGGTCTTCGCGCCGGCCGCCTTCGCGAGCCGAACCAGCACCTCCAGGTCCAGCACCTTCACCAGCGGATTGGAGATCGTCTCAAGGTACAGGACTGTCGCGCCATCGGACAGTGCCGTCTCGACGGCAGCATGGTCGGCCATGTCCACGAAGGTCGTCCGCACGTCCAGGTCGGCAAAGTGGGTGGTGAACAGCACACGCGTCAGGCCGTACAGATCCTGGGTGGCAACGATATGGTCGCCAGGACCGACGCCGAGCGCCAGCAGCGCCCCGTAGATGGCCGCCATCCCCGAGCCAAACGCCCCGACCAGCGGCGCGGACTCCAGCACGGCCACCGCCGACTCGAACGCGCGGACAGTCGGGTTGCCGTCGCGGCTGTAAAAGAAGCCGTCGCGCTGGCCGGCGAACACCTCGTCCAGAGCGTCCAGGCTCGGCATGAAGTACCCCGAGGCGTTGTGAATCGGGGCGGCGGTCGGACGCCAGGACGCCCCGGCATCGTCACCGGCGTGGCTCTCGCCGGCGTGGGCGGCCAGCGTGTCGAAGCTCCAGGGACGGGCCGGCGGGTCGGCGTGATCGGCGGTGTGCTGGTCGGACATGGGGACACTCCTCCGGTGCAACGGGCTGAGCGGCACGACGATCAGGTCACGTCGCGGCCAGTATCAAGAGACTGCGGATCGTCGAGCACTGCGGCGAGACGGGCCAGTGCGGAACAGGCTGCGCACGGTTCGCGTTAGCGTGCGTAGATGATGCGCCCGTCGAAGACTGTTGTGACAACCTCGATGTCAGCCAGTTCAGACGGCTCGACCTCGTACGGGTCGGCCGACAGCACGACGGCGTCGGCCAGCAGGCCCGGCGCGAGCGCCCCAACCGTGTCGGCCCACCCGAGAGCAGCCGCGCTGTCCACTGTGTAGGCGCGGATCGCTTCGGCCACGGTGACGCGCTGCGCAGGGTGCCAGCCGCCGGGCGGGATGCCGTCCGGGCGCTGGCGCGTGACGGCGGCGTGCACCGTCCGAAGCGGGTCCGGCGGCTCAACCGGACAGTCGGTTCCGAAGGCGACCGGCGCTCCAGAATCGAGCAATGAGCGCCAGGCGTAGGCCGACTGGCAGCGCGTGCCCCAGCGACGATCAGCGACGTACAGATCGGA
>JBBQBU010000410.1:0-5571 GCA_038318015.1 Chloroflexota bacterium
CAGTGAGCCGGGCGCGGTAATGAGGACTTTCGGCATCGTTGCCTCCGGGGTGATGGGTGATGGGTGATGGGTGGCCCAGTCACAGAACGTTCGCTTGCGCCGCAGGGCGCAGTGTTGGTCGTCCCGGCCTGGACTGATTGAAGGCCTGCAATTACCCATGTCATCCTGAGCCTGCGAAGGATCTCACAGACACCAGCACGCGGCGTGGGTGAGATCCTTCGCGACGCTCGCAAGCTCGCTGCTCAGGATGACATGGGCTGGTACAATCCTCTCAATACATCGTTCTGGCGCTGCTTCTGCGGCGTCAGCGTGACCGGCGCTTCTCCCAGGCCTCCGGGTTGAGCAGGCTGGCCGGCCGTTCGCCGCGCGCGCCCTCAAGGATGCTCTCGGCGGCCATTGAGGTCATCGCGGCGCTGGTCTCGACGGTGACCCCGGCGACGTGTGCCGTTAGCACTACGTTGTCCAGTTCGTTGAAGCGGGTGTCCTTCGGCGGCTCCTGCTGGCGCACGTCAAGGCCCGCGCCCGCCAGCCGGCCGCCGACCAGCGCCGCGTACAGCGCGTCCTCGTCGATGAGCGCACCGCGCGCCGTGTTGACCAGGAAGGCCGTCGTCTTCATGTGGGCCAGCCGCTCGGCGTTGATGAGGTGCTGGTTGTCCGCGCCACCCGGCGCGTGCAGCGTCACGAAGTCGGCGCGCCGCAACAGGTCGTCCAGGTCGCTGACGACCTCGACGCCCCACTTCTCGCAGAACGCCGTGTCGGGGTACGGCTCGTATGCGATCACCTTCATCTCGAAGCCAGATGCGCGCTGCGCCACGCCCCGGCCAATGCGCCCCAGCCCGACGATACCGAGCGTCTTGCGCCAGACATCGCGGCCCGGCGGGCGCGACCACTTGCCGGAGCGCACGACGCGGTCGTTCTCGACCGTGCGCCGCGCCAGCGAGAAGATCAGGGCAAAGGCGTGGTCGGCAACGCCCCAGTCATTCGCGCCCTGCGTGGTCGTCACGAGCACGCCGTTCTCGGTGGCGGCTGCCACGTCAACCTGATCGTAGCCCACGCCCCAGCGGGCGATGTGCTTCAGCGTGTCGGCCCCTTCGATGACGGCACGGTTGTACGTCTCCGACGAGGCGATCACAGCGTCGTGGCCTTGCACCAGTTCGAGCAGTTGCTCCGGCGTGGCGCGGGCACCTTCGGGATGGTACGAGACTTCCCACCCGGCGTACTCGAAGGCAGAAAGCTGCGGATCGTGCGCGCCGATGATCGACGGCTGCGTGACGAGGACTTTCGGCATTTAGAACTCCTTGCTGGTGCGCCGGCCGCGCGGGGGGCGGCGGCGCACTGGTTCGCATGCGCGCAAAGGGTAGCCGGTTTCAGTAGGCGCGGCGGCGCTCCCAGGCAGCGGGCGTCAGCAGCCCGTGCGGCTGCTGGCCGCGCCAGCCGGAGAGGATGCTGTCAACGGCCATGTTGCTCATGGCTGCTACCGTCTGGTGGGTGATGCCGGCCGTGTGCGGGCTGAGGATCACGTTCGGAAATGCGTCGAAGCGCCGGTCGGTCGGCGGCTCGACTTCGCGCACGTCCAGGCCGGCCCCGGCCAGCGTCCCCGCCCGCAACGCCGCTTCCAGGGCGTCCTCGTCCACCAGGCCGCCGCGGGCCGTGTTCACCAGGTAGGCGGTCGGCTTCATCATCGACAGCAGTTCGCCGTCAACGAAGTGGTGGGTCTCGGGGCCGAGCGGCAGGTGCAGAGTGATGTAGTCGCTCTGACGGAAGACATCTTCGGCGGACATCAGTGTGATGCCGTACTTCTCGCAGAAGGCCATGTCTGGGTACGGCTCGTAGGCGAGGATCTCGGCCTCGAAGCCGTGGACGCGCTGCGCGACGCCCCGCCCGATGCGCCCCAGCCCGATGATGCCGACCTTCATCCGCCAGAGGTCTTCGCCGATGGTGCGCGCCCAGCCGTCCTTCATCAGCGCGGTGTGATTGGAGGCGATCAGGTGCCCGAGGCCGAGCATCAGCGAGACGGCGTGGTCGGCTACGCCCCAGTCATTGGCCCCCTGGGTGGTGGTCGCCAAGACGCCCAGCTCGTTGGCGGCGTCGAGGTCTACGCGGTCGAAGCCGACGCCCCATCGCGCGATGTGCTTCAGGCTGGTGGCGGTTTCGAGGACGCGGCGGGTGTACGGCTCGCCGCCGGCGACGGTGGCGTCTACCCCGTCCAGCGCGGCGATCAGCGTGTCTTCGTCGGAGCCGATCGGGCCGGAGAGGTTGCGGACGGTCCAGCCGGCCGCCTCAAGCTTCTCGCGGGGGCTTGGGTCGCGGGTGATGAAAGACCCAACAGCAATTAGGACAGTAGGCATGTGCGCTCCCCTTCCGAGCGGGACGGTAGCAGCGGCGGGGCCGTGCGTCAAACAGTCGGGGGTGAGTGTTCGCCCACGCGGCGAGCGGAACGCGGTATCCTGGGGCATGGTGCTGCATGATCGCTTGACCGCCGACGAGTCCGAGGATGTCGTCGGGCTGCTCCGCGCGCTGCTGCGGACAACCAGTGTGAACCCGCCCGGCAACGAGGCGGCCGTCGTGGAGATTCTGGCCCGGCACGCGACGGACTGGGGCTTGTCCGCGCGCATCATCGACGTGCTGCCGGGCCGCCCGAACTTGCTGGTAGAACTGGCCGGCACGGGCGAGCGGCCGGCCGTGTTGCTCTCCGGGCACTCGGATACGGTGCCGCCGGGTGAAGCTGCCTGGGACCACGATCCATTCTCCGGGGCGCTAGTGGACGGCGCATTGTGGGGGCGCGGTGCAACCGACATGAAGTCGGGGCTGGCGTCGATGCTGGTGGCGATGGCCGTGGCGAAGCGGCGCGGCTGGCAGCCGAAGGGTGATGTCCGGTTCGCCGTGACCATCGGTGAGGAGGTAGACTGCGCGGGCGCACGGCACCTGCGCGACACCGGCGGCCTGGACGGCGTTGGCTGGATCGTCATTGGCGAGCCGACGAATCTGGACGTGGTGGCGGCGCATCGTGGGGCGATCTGGTTGCAAATCATCGGGCACGGCAAGACGGCGCACGGCTCCGCGCCGCACCTGGGCGTGAACGCGATCAACCATGCGGTGACGCTGCTGGGCTGGCTGGCGGAACGGTGGCCGAAGGTGCCGTTCACGCCCCACGAGTTGCTGGCCGCGCCGAGCATGAACCTGGGCACGATCCGGGGCGGCGTGAAGACGAACGTGGTGCCGGACTGGTGCGAGGCGACGGTTGATCTGCGAACGGTGCCGGGCCAGGATCACGACGCGATCATCCAGGAAGTGCGCGACATGGCCTCTGAACTGGAGTCTACGACGCCGGGCCTGCGCCTTGAGGTCAACACTGGCAACAACATGCCGCCGGTCGAGACACCGGTCGGGCATCCGCTAGTTCAGCACGCGGCCCACGCGGTGACGGGCGTGGTCGGCGCTGAGGCGCGGGTACGCGGCGCGACCTACTACACGGACGGCGGCATGTGGGTGGACGCAAACATCCCGATGGTGATATTCGGGCCGGGCGACGACAAGCTGGCGCACCAGCCGAACGAGCGGGTGCCGGTCGAGCATCTGACGCTGGCGACGCGCGGCTATTTGGCGCTGCTGGGGCGGCTGCTCGGCTGACGCTGGCGGTCGTGTGCTGGTGGCACCGTGCGCCGGGCGGTGAGGACGCGGCCCGTCGCGGTATCCTTGCTGCACGGGGTACTCTCCAGAGTACGGGGCGGGCTGGTGCGGCCTGCTGACAGACATGCACCCTGCATTGTGAGGATTCGACATGAGCGATGGTCAGCGGCCGATTGTTGGCATCACGTTTGGCGACCCGTCCGGGGTTGGCCCGGAGATCTCGCTGAAGGCACTCCAGGAGCCGGAAGTGTACGAGCAGACCCGCCCGATTGTGATCGGCGACCGGGTGGTGGTGGAGCGGACAGCGAAGGCGCTCGGGTTCACGCCGGTGATCAACGTCGTGACGAAGCCGTCTGACGGCAAGTTCGAGCTTGGCACCATCGACCTGTTCGACGTGGGCAGCACCGACCTGGACCACATCGAGTGGGGCAAGATCCAGCCGGAGTGCGGGCGGGCGGCGTTCCGCTACGTCGAGGAAGCGGTCAAGCTGGCGATGGCTGGCGAGATCGACTCGATGGCGACGGCCCCGCTGAACAAGGAAGCGGCGCAGCTTGGCGGTGCGAAGTACCTGGACCACACGACGGCGCTGGCGCAGTTGACGAACAGCCCGGACACGCTGACGATGTTCACCGTCCGCAATATGCGGATCTTCTTCATGGTGAAGCACACGTCGATGCGGCTGGCGCTGGACGAGATGACGCAGGACAACGTGCACAAGACGCTCATCAAGGCGCACAAGGCGCTGGTGCGCTTCGGCGAGCCGAACGGCAAGATCGCGGTTGCGGCGCTGAACCCGCACGCGGGCGAGCACGGCATGTTCGGGCGCGAGGAGATCGACGAGATCGCGCCGGGCATCGAGGCCGCGCGTGAGGACGGGGTAGACGCGTACGGGCCGATCCCGGCGGACGCGGTGTTCCACCAGGCGCTACAAGGGCGCTGGGATGCGGTGCTGTCGCTGCACCATGACCAGGGGCACATCGCCGCGAAGACGATCGACTTCGAGCGGACGATCTCGGTGGCGGTCGGGCTGCCGTTCATCCGCACGTCGGTCGACCACGGGACGGCGTTCGACATCGCTGGCAAGGGCATCGCGCATTTCGAGGGGATGACGGAGTCGATCCTGCTGGCGGCCAAGTTCGGGAAGCAGATCAAGGCGTACGACTTGGCGACGGCGAACGCCTGAGCCTGCGAGGGTTCGCAGCGTCAGGCGCACGCGGGTTGCCCGCGCGCGGCCCGTCGAGCGCCCGAAAGGTGCTCTGCTAGAATCTGGATGGCGGCCTGCTGCGTGGCGGGCCGCCGCTCCTGGCCCCGTAGCTCGGAGGATAGAGCAGCAGTTTCCTAAACTGGTGCCGTCCCATTTCCCTATCTGGTAGAGCCTTCCAATACTACACTTCCACTACACAGTGGTCGTGTAGGTGTTCTCGGAGGAGGCGCTATGCACGGGCAGTTCCATCGACCCGACGAAACGCACTCGCATCTGGCGACATGCCACCAATTCGACTCGCGTGTGACGACGAAGTCCGCGAGAAACGTTGGTGACGCCCTGGCGCTGAGCCGAGTACCAGGGCGACGCGTGGTTCGGATGCTCGCCGCCTGACGGCGCACCGATTGTCCCCGCTTCCATGTGCCTGGTTGCCCCGATCTTGTGGCATATCGTGGGTATCTCCTCAATTGGGCAGGGTAGGTCGGGTGTAGCGGGGAGTGGGCGAGCGAAGGCTGCGCGAAGCTGGGGAAGTGACGTCGGCAACGGGGTTGGCAGCGAGGGTTGATGGACGTAAGCTGGGTCTGACCATTGGTGGCGGAGCGAGATGGCAGAGCGGCCGGTTCCCGAGGCGATAGCTCGACTCGACCTGGCGTCGATCGCGGACGTGGGCGTGCGGGAGGCGATCCGAGCGCTGCTGACGCTGGTCGAGGAGTTGGCAGCGGAGAACCAGGCGCTGC
>JBBQBU010000411.1:0-5569 GCA_038318015.1 Chloroflexota bacterium
CGATTTCGCCCTGGCCTTCCCGAGCCTGTTCGTGATTCTGCTGTTCAGCGCAGTCTTCAACACTGGCGTGCCACAACTGATCGTGCTGATCGGCCTGACCGGCTGGATGACCGTCGCCCGGCTGACGCGCGGGGTCGTCCGCAGCCTCGCGACCAGCCCATTCGTGGAGTCGGCACAGGCCATCGGCGCATCAGATGTCCGGATTGCGGTGCGCCACGTGCTGCCGAACGCCACGAGCGTGCTGTTAATAGCCTCGCTCTCGCAGTTGAACCGCGCCATTCTGACGGAGGCGACCATCAGCTTTCTGGGCATGGGCGTCAAGCCACCGGAACCAACCTGGGGCAACTTGCTGATCGGAGCGCAAGATTACCTGTGGTCGGCACCGTGGCTGGCGGTGGTGCCCGGCGTCGCCATCACCGCGACGTTGCTGGCGATCTTCACGCTGGGCGACCACCGCCGGTAGGCCGGGTGGCGAGAGAAACGTGGGGGCACGACGCATTGCGCCCCCACGATCCCGGTGTCAGGCGTTCCACTCGGCGGGGCCGTCGGAGTGGAATCCGCACTGCTCGCAGTCGTTGTAGATGTGAACGGCCGGCGGCATCGCCACGGCCAGCCGCAGCGTCATCTCGGTACCGACCGCGCGGATGTGGTGGACCGTCCCGCGCGGCACCCACACGATATCGTCCTTCTTTGCCTTGATGACGGTGCCGCCCGTCAGTTCCCACTCGAATTCGCCGGCCATCACGACCCACCACTCGTCAAAGTCGCGGTGCCAGTGTGGCCGGTTGCCACCGCCGGGGGCGGTCGCGATCAGGGTCACGAGGTTCCGCTCGTCGGCGATGACGCGGAACGACCAGGGAGCCGGCCCCTTCTGCTCGACGATCTCGGAGATCCGCGTGTGCAGGACGTTCGGCCAACTGGCGTTGATGACGCGCGGCGCAATCGGGCCGTCGTTGACGAGGTCGGTGATGTTCAACGCTGATGATGTCTTCGAGTCAGACATGATCGGAGCACCCCTCCGTGGTCCGTAAGATCAGGAGTGACTGTACCGCATCGTCGGGTGCGGCCCGGTGCGACAGCATCCGCGAGGACGGTGGTCCGGCGCGATGACAGCCGCCAGGACGGTAGTCCGGCGGCCAGCGTCGTGGCGCTGCACGGGCTGACCGCAGCCGGAGCAGATCAGCCGTAGACGGCGCAGGTGCATCGGTCGCGGAACCCGAGGCGACGATACATGCGCTGGCCCATCACGGAGGCTTGCAGGAACGCCAGTTCGTGGCCGGCGGCGCGGATCACCTCAAGTGCGGCCCGCGTCATGGCGGTGCCAATACCACGCTCGCGCAGGTCGGGCACCGTGGACACGTCGTAGATGCCACCGATGCCACCCGCCACCACCACGGAGGCCGTCGCCACCGGCGCGCCGTCCACCCGGCCGAGCAGGTGCGTCCGCAGCACGCCGTCGCCCACGCCCATGCCGCGCCGCAAGGTCGCAATGCCCCGATCGAGCGCTCCCGCCAGTTCGAAGCCGCGACTTTCGGCCTCGATCCACTCTTCCAGCACGCTCGTGCTTTCGACGCGCTCCACGGTCAGGACCGCGCGGGGAGAGCTACCCGGTCGGAGGTCGGCCAGCTTAAGCGTCAGTGGCACGAGGTCGGCGATGTACTGGAAGCCGCGCGCCCGCAACTGGCTCGGCAAGTTGGTCGGGCGGGAGGTTGGGCCGATCAGCCAGTTCATTGGGACACGGTGCTGCCGGCGCAGTGCCTTGATCTCATCGACGGCGGCGTCGATGCGGTCCGGCCCCAGGTTGGCGTACATCACCGAGTTGAACGCAGCGTCTGGCAAGCCGGTCACGTACCAGAACAGTTCGTCGTCATCACGCAGGCGGGTGGCCGGCGCGTGCCCGAACTCGCGGACGCAGGCGCGCCAGTTGCGCTCCAGCGCCGCGACAACGTCGGCATCTGGCGCGTCGCCTGGGAGTGCCGGCACGTGTGCGCCCGACATCGTGGGTGGTTCTTCCTGCCGCATCCCACCTTGTACCGCATCTGCAGCCCACGCGGGCAGCCCTCACCCCCGGTTTGGCCCTCACCCCGACCTTGCTACGCAGCCCTCACCCCCTGGCCCCCTCTCCCACGAACTACGGGCCCCCTCCGCTGCGGCGGGATCCCCGTGTCCAAAGTGGGAGTGGGGGAATACGCGCAACGGCGAGCGTCTCAAGGGCGCAGCCGCTCGCCACGCCGTGTGTCACGACTAAAAGGTTTTGGGGTACAGTGTCAGGACGCGGTGGCAGATCCTGGCTTGCGCGTGGGTGAGATGCGCGTAAGCGGCCGACGAGGTCGGGTCTGCTGTGCCCCGGTCTACAATGGGGCTGCCAGGAGGACGCGCGCATGATCGAAGCGCAGATCAACGGAGATCGACGCACGGCTGTCGGCCAATCCGTCATTGACGCTGCCATCCACAACGACATCCCGAGCACCAGGGCGCTGTTCCCGTATTTGCCGGCCTACTGGATCGAGCACCTGGAGCAGACGCAGTTCAAGGGGCCGAGCGAGACGTATTACCCCACGAACTCGCCAATTGCCGCCCGCCCCGGCAGCCGCCCGTCCGACGACGAGGTGGCAGCGCCGCTGACCGGCCGGACCCGCGCCGCTGCCGCCGCCGGCCCGACGCCCGCCTCAACGATCGGCGTGGTGCGCCGCGAGATCCTGGACGCCGGCGCTGAGGCGGGTGTCCTCTGCTCGCCGTACCCGGTGGACAGCCTCCACAACCCCGATGCTGCCGTGGCGTTCGCCAGCGCCGTCAACGACTGGCAGATCGCGGAGTGGCTCGACAGGGAGCCGCGCCTGAAGGCGTCCATCGTCGTTCCGATCCAGATTCCAGAGTTGGCCGTCCGTGAGATCGAGCGAGTCGGCGGCCATCCGGGCTTCGTCCAGGTCGCCCTGCCTATCCGTACGCAGCACCCGCTGGGGAGCCGGCTGTATCACGGCGTCTGGGAAGCCATCGAGCGCAACAACCTCGTGGCGGGCTTGCAGTTCGGCGGGATGCCGGGCGTGCCGCCGACGCCGTCTGGCTGGCCGTCGTACTTCATGGAAGAGTACGTCGACATGGCCGGCGTGTTCGCCACCCAGGTCACGAGCATCGTGTCGGAAGGCGTCTTCGACCGCTTCCCGACCTTGTGCGTCGCCCTGATCGAGTCCGGCTTCTCCTGGCTTGGCCCGCACATGTGGCGCTTCGACAAGGAATGGAAGAATCTGCGCCGGCTGATCCCGTGGGTCAAGCGGCCCCCCTCGGAGTACATCCGCGAGCACTTCCGCGTCACGGTGCAGCCGCTGGACGCGCCGAGCGATACGCGGCAACTGCTCCAGGTGATCGAGCAGCTTGGCTCGGACAACATGCTGATGTACGCCAGCCACTTTCCGCGCGTCCACGCGGCTGACGCGGAGGAACGGCTGATTCGGCACCTGCCCGCGACGCTGGCGCGGAAGGTGCGGAGCGAGAACGCACGGGCGCTGTACGGCCTCTAGCTCGACGAACGAGACGCAGTAACGCGACGGTCTGGCCTCCTCCGCACCAGACGGTCTACCCTGTCGCAGTGACGCGCAGGGCACGAGAGGAAGGGAGAGCACACGATGGTTCAGACGTTAGCCCGCGCTGAGTCCCGCGCAAAGACGCGGCCGGCGCTGATCGACGGTGACTTCCACAACGAGTTGAACTCGATCAAGGACATCTACCCGTACCTCGCGAAGCGCTGGCAGACGCACATCGAAACCCACGGCATTCGCGGGCCGCAGGGGGGCACCTACCCCCGCTTCATGGACCACCGCGAGGACGCCCGCCCGCCGTCGGGCCGGGTCTCGGGGTCGGAGGTCGGCTGGTCCGCGAAGGACTACCTGGACCCGTACAACGTGGCCCATGCGATGTGCATCCCGCTGACGCCGGCTGGCCGACAGCTCAACTTTGACCTTGACGCGGCCCTGGCTTCGGCGGTCAACGACTGGCAGATCAACGAGTGGTTGAACCCGGAGCCGCGCCTGCGCGCCTCCATCGCCTGCTCGATTGAAAACCCGCCGGCCGCCGTCGCGGAGATCGAGCGCGTCGGCAACGACAAGCGCTTCGTGCAGGTCCAGTTCTCGGGCCGCCCGCAGGAGCCGATGGGCCGCCGCAAGTACTGGCCGATCTACGAGGCTGCGGCGAAGCACGGGCTGCACATTATGTCGCACGCTTTCGGCTCGTACGGCAACCCGATCACCGGGGCTGGCTGGCCATCCTTCTACGTCGAGGATCACGTCGGGCCGGCCCAGGCGGCGCAGGCGAACATCGTCAGCATGGTCACGGAAGGCGTCTTCGACCACTTCCCAACCCTGAAGTTCGTGTCCGTCGAAAACGGCTTCGGCTGGATTCCGTCGCTGATGTGGCGGATGGACTCGGCCTGGTCGCTGCTCAAGAGCGAGGTGCCGCACCTGAAGCGGCTGCCGTCTGAGGTGATCCGCGCGCACGTGTACCTGACGACGCAGCCTGTCGAGGAGCCGCACAGCCCCGGCCAGTTCAACGACCTGATGGGGCAGTTCGGCGACATGGTGAACAACATCGTGTTCGCCAGCGACTATCCGCACTGGGACTCTGACGATCCGGACTTCGCCCTGCCGGCCACCATGTCGGATGAGATCAAGGCGAAGATCCACTACGAGAACGGCCGCAAGCTCTACAACCTCTGAGTCGGACCGGTCGATGCACGGCGGCCGGGCAACGTGGCGGGGTGAGCATTCGCGCCGCCCGTTGCTCGGCTCCATAACAACACCAGGGTGGAACTGTGAGATTCGTCGTCGGCAAAGCAGACGAGATCGAGCCGGGCAGCCGCAAGATCGTGCGGGTCGCCAACCGATCCATCGGCATCTTCAACGTGGCCGGGGAGTATTTCGCCATCCGCAACCGCTGCCCGCACCAGGGGGCGGCCTTGTGCGAGGGCAAGCTGTGGGGCGCGCTCAAGTCGGACGTGCCGGGCAGCTTCGAGTACAACGCCACGAAGGACATTCTGGCCTGCATCCAGCACGGCTGGGAGTTCAGCGTGCGGACCGGCCAGTCATGGTGCGACCCGAAGCGGCTGCGGGTGCGGTCGTATCAAGTCAACGTTGAAGACCCGGACACCATCCCTGATGATATTGCGGTCGCCACGCCGGACCGCGTCAAGAACCAGATGATCGTCACGGCGAACCCGAAGCAGGAAGCCCCGGCTGCCTCGACGACGCGCCAGGAGACGGCCGGCGTCGCGGATGCCCCGCCGGCCGACGACCCGGACGCACCGGCACCGGGCATGGTGAAGGGGCCGTACGCCGTGGAGACGTTCCCGGTGGCAGTGGAAGACGGCTACCTGTACCTGGTGGTGGACGTGGTGGACGTGGCGTCGTCGGGCGGGCGCGCGCCGGCAGGTTCGCGCAGCTATAGATCTTCAGAAAACCTTCTGGAAAGTGAGTGAGCATCGCTGGCAGACTGGGGGCTACAAAACACACCCAGGAGCCAACGATGCTCGCAGTCAGCATACGGATCACGACGGAGACCCGCAAGGCGTTGGAGGACA
>JBBQBU010000412.1:0-5563 GCA_038318015.1 Chloroflexota bacterium
CTGACAACCTGACGTAGCCTCCAATGGGCCAACTGGAGGGAGGCGTCAAGCGGGCGCGAGTGCCTCTGACAGCAGCAAACGCCCGCGGCACGCGCCGACGCGGAGCGCATGCCCGGAACGCCGGCCCCAGTCGTAGGGCGACACCTGAATCGAGACGTGGCGTTCAGTCCACGGCCCATCTGCACGCAAACAACCCCGCGCGGATTGCTCCGTACGGGGTTGCCCACGAGAATCCTCGTGACTGGTCGCTTCAGTCGCCGCGCCCGAAGGC
Source organism: Chloroflexota bacterium (assembly GCA_038318015.1). Classification (GTDB taxonomy): domain Bacteria; phylum Chloroflexota; class UBA6077; order UBA6077; family JACCZL01; genus JADZEM01. The sequence goes on from JBBQBU010000412.1 coordinate 272, forward strand.
GCAGGGGCAGACTCAGCCAGCCCGAGTGTCCCCTACACGCACAGTACTGGTGGTTCGCATGACTGCTCGCCTCCCTTCGTGTTGCGGTACGCAGAACATGGATGCAGGATGCATGCCGCCGGTTGCCCCTGATTGCGCTGCCGTCCCCTGTCACCGAAGCGTGCCCACGCAGCACCGTTGACGCATCCAGGGCCGGGCCTGATAATCGGCGTATCAATCGGGCGGCGGGCGGCGGGCAGCGCTGGGGCACGCGGCACCAGGGACGGGAGCGCAGGGACTGATGGCCGAGACAGGACTCCAGGTTGGCTCGGCGACGGATGTCGGGCGGCGGCGTGACCACAATGAGGACGACCTTGTGACGTTCGTCGCGCCGGACGGCTGCACCGTCCTGGTGGTCGCGGACGGCATGGGCGGCCACAAGGCGGGCGAAGTCGCCAGCGCCATTGCCGTCAAAGTGCTCGCGCGCGAGCTGGCGCAGCCGGGCGCGGACCCCTCGGCCGCCCTGCGCCGGGCGATTGAGACGGCGAACCTGGAAGTCTGGCAGGAGGCCGAGGGCGACCCCGAAAAATCGGGCATGGGCACGACGGTTGTCGCGGCCATCGTCGTTGGCGGCCAGGCGTATCTGGCAAACGCTGGCGACAGCCCCGCCTATCTGGTGCGCGACGGCGTGGCCGAGCAGATCACGCACGACCACGGCCTGGTGGCTGAACAGGTGGCGGCCGGCCTCATCTCCGAAGAGGACGCGGAGCACCACCCGTACCGGCACATGCTGACGCGCTGCCTGGGCGTGGAGCCGCAGGTCGAGGTCGAGGTCTACCCGCCACGCCCGTTGCAACCCGGGGATGTGCTGGTGCTGGCGTCTGACGGCCTGACTGAGCATGTGAAGCGGCACGAGGTCGCCGCACTGACGACCGCCCCAGATCCGACCGTGGTCGCGCAAGGCCTGATCGCGGTGGCGAACCAGCGCGGCGGCCACGACAACACGACGGTCGTGGTGGCGCGCGTCGAGTAGCCACCCGGCACAGCGCCGTCCGGCCCAGTGAGCAGGTCGGGCGCGATGAATCGCGCCCCAATGGCATCATGGCTATGCAACAACCGTTGCTGCAGGTTGCCTAGCCGAGGAACCCGAGCTTCTCGTAGTTGCCGCCAAGTATCGCCTGTGACGGCACACCGAACCAGTTCTCTAGCACCGTCGCGTAGACCGACCGAAAATCAACGGTGTGCTTCAAGTCGCCCTCGTCCAGGCTGGTGAGGCTGGGTGCCTCGCCGTACAGCCCGGCCTTCACGTTCTTGCCGATGACGAACATCGGGCCGGCCGCACCGTGGTCGGTGCCGCCGCTGCCGTTTTCCTTCACCCGCCGCCCGAACTCCGAGAAACCCAGGATCGTCACGCCGTCGGCCTTGCCCAACCCTTCCAGGTCTTTCTGGAAGGCGGCCAATCCTTCAGACAGGTTTGTCAGCAGGTTGGCGTGGGCCGGCTTCTGGTTCGAGTGGGTGTCAAAGCCGCCGAGCGACACGTAGAACACCCGCGTGCCCAGGTTCGCGGAGATCATCTGTGCCACGTTCTGGAGTGCCTTGCCGAACGGCCCCTGCGGGTACGGCGTCGTCGGCTGGTACTTCTCGGTCGACGCTGCCAACGCTTCGACCCCGCGCATCGTCGTATCCCAGCCCTGCGCGACCAGTTCCATCGTCGGGAGCTTGCGGCCGGGCTTCGCGTAGACCTGCCCGAACGTCTTCAAGAGCGGGTCTTTGCCGGTCGGCAGCTTGCGGTCAGCCAGGAACTGGAACGTCGCGGCATCCTGCACGGCAGCCGCCGGCGCGTGCGGCGTGAACATCGCCTTCGGCACGCTAGTACCTACGCTCACGCACTGGAACGGGCTTTCCCCGACCTTGTAAACCTCGGCCATGAACGCCCCGAGCCAGCCCTGCTCACTGTTGGCGTCGGTGCGCGCCGTGTGCCAGATGTCCATGGAGCGGAAGTGCGACCGCGACGGATTCGGGTAGCCGACGCCCTGGATCATGGCGAACTTGCCCTCGTCGTGCAGGCGCTTGAACGCCTTGACGCTCGGGTGCAAGCCGTACTGATCGTTCAGTCGCAGCACGTCCGCCTGCGCGATGGCGACCTTCGGGCGCAGATCATAGTACGTGCCGTTGCCGTACGGAGCCAGCAGGTTCAGGCCGTCGTCGCCGCCCCCAAGCTGGATCATGACCAGCGTGCGCTGCTCCGGCGGCACAGCAGACTCCGCCGACTGCGCGGCCTGCGTCGGGGGTGGTGCTGGCACCTGGGTCGGTGCTGGCGCGGCGGCCTGCACCGGCGCGGTAGTCGCCTGGACGGCTGCGGCCCTGGCGGTCGGCTTGGTGGCGGGCGGGGCAGCAGCAGCCGCCGTTGTGGGGACTGGGGCGACTGAGGAGGCCGGAGCAGTTGAGTTGGCTGGAGCGGTGGCGCACGCGGCCAGCCCGACCGTCAGGGCTGCCGCGCCACCCACCTTGAACAGATCGCGTCGAGATCGCAGCGCCATCGTAATGTCTCCCTGGTACCCCGGCCATGCCGCGAGCAGATGTCAAAGTCGGGGGCTTCAGCCGATTTGAAAGTCGGTGCTGGCGAGTGCGAGGTGGATCGTGCCGCGCAGTCGGGCGTCCGTTGCAGCCGCGACCTGTTGTGGATTCGGGGCCGCAGTCAGGTACGGCGGGTAGGTCAGCGGTTGGGAGACGTACGCCTCAAGCGCACCGCGCGCCTCCGGCGACAGTTGGAGGTCCAGCACGTCCGTCAGGCGCGTGATGACCGTCGCGCCGTCCTCGACGCGCACATCGTCGCCCAGGATTTTCTTCGGCTCGATCAGGCCGCCGTCGTTCGCTTCGCCGCGCGCCGACGCGATGCGGGCCGCCAGGTTGAAGCGCTCCAGCAGCGTGGACGGATTGATCCACGCTTTGCCGCCGGCCCAGCCGGCCACGTTCGGTGGGTTGAGGATGTCCTGCCCCATCTGCCGTAGGATGTTGATGAGGCCGCGCTCACGCGCTTGCCCGTTCAGCATCCGGATCGCGCCGACGCCGTACTCGACCGGCGACTTGATGTGCCCGAACCGCGATTCGTCGGAGTAGAACGCCGGCGACGTGAAGATGGCCCGCAGCAGCGCGCTGATCTCGTACTTCGAATCCATGTAGGCCGCGACCAGCGACCCGAGGATGCTCGCGTCGGGGTTGGGGTAGGCGAAGAACGTGAACAGCTTCCGACTGAGGCGCTCGGCGGTGGCCGGGTGCCCGACGACCGCGTCCACGATGTCGCCGCCGTCAAGCGGCCCAGTCTGCCCCAGGAACGTCTTCGGGCCGAAGTCGTGCTGGTTCTTGTCGAAGAAGAAGTCGCGTTCGCGCAGGTTCCAGCCGGTGAAGGCGCGGGCGGAGGCAGCCACGTCGGCCTCGCTGTAATTGCCGATGCCGAGGGTGTACAGCTCCAGCAGTTCGCGGCCGTAGTTCTCGTTCGGGGCGTTCTTGCGGTTGGTGTTGCCGTCCAGCCAGACCAGCATCGCCGGGTCGCGTGAGACGGTCATCAACAGGTCGCGGGCGTTGCCCAGGCCGTGCTCACGCAGCATGGCGAGGTGCCCGTGCATCGCCTCCGGGTTGGCGACCTTCGCGTTCGAGACGGCGAAGTGCCCGTGCCAGAACAGCGTCAACTTCTCGGTGAGCGGGCGGCGAGTCCGGACCATCCGGTACAGCCACCACGTCTGCACGTCCTCAATGTTCTGCAAGTCGATGAGGTGGCCGCTCAGGCTGGCGAGCAGCCCGTCAAAGTCCTCATCGACGCGCTCGGGGTGCAGCAGTTCGTCAAGGGTGCCGTCAACGCCAAGGCCGACGTACCGTTCAAGCTCCTGTTGGCTAGCACCGAAGCCCGCCCGGCGTAGGAGCAGCGCCACGCGGTCACGTGTCTCTCGGTCAGCCACAGGGCGCCTCCGGCATGGTAGTGAGTGGGCAGCAGCAGCAGTAGCTGTCGGTCAGGCTGACACAGCGGCCCGACGACGAGCAGGTTCTGGCGCTGGGCGGGGGCGGTGCCCCCGGAAGCCCGTACCCGTCGCCCAACGCCTACTGTCAGTGTACGGCGGTGCCGGTTAGCACTCGGCAAAGACGAAGGTTGCGCGAAGGTTAGGCTTTGCCCTGTGGCGGCGGCGAAGGTTATGGGATGGTGAAGACGCGGCGTCAGGCGGTGAATGTTTCGCGCGGGGCGGCCAGCTTGTAGCCCACGCCGCGTACCGTCGTCAGGTACTCGGGGGCGCTCGGGTTGCGCTCTAGCTTCTCGCGCAAGTGGCGCACGTGCACCTTCAATTGGTCCACGTCGCTATCGAGCGCGTTGCTGCCCCAGGCGAAGGCCAGCACCCGCTCGTGGGGTACCACGCGGCCGGAGTTGAGCGCGAGACAGTGCAGAATCTCGTACTCCTTCGGCGTGAGGTCAACCGGTCCGCCGCGCATCGTCACCGCGTGGCCGCCGAAGTCGATTTCCAGCTCGCCGACGGCAATGGTGCCCTGGTCCGGCGTCTGGGCCGCCGAGCTGCGCCGGGCGACCGCCCGGATGCGCGCCAGCAGCTCGCGGTGGCTGAACGGCTTCGTCAGGTAGTCGTCCGCGCCGAGGTCAAGCCCCCACACCCGGTCGGCCTCCTCGCCGCGCGCCGTCAGCAGGATCACCGGCACCGGCCCGCGCTCGCGCAGTTTGCGGCAGACATCGAAGCCGCTCAGGCCCGGCAGCATCACATCCAGCACGACCAGATCAGGACGGGAACGCTCAGCCAGGACCAACGCCTCCTCGCCGCTGTAGGCCAGGATGGCGCGGTGGCCCTCTTTGCGGAGGCTGTAGCCGATGATGTCCGCAATATCACGATCATCGTCGACGACGAGAATGTCCACGCACGCTCCGACTGCCGGTCTGATTGGGCACTGCCGGCACCTTCTGGACGAGTGTGCCGCCGCGCCGCCATCATCAGGGTACCCGTTGGTCGGCCGCCGCTGCTGATATCCGGGCGGCAGCAACCCGCACCGGTCAACGTGGCCGCGCCCGGACACGTACACGCCGGCTACTCGAACTGCACATCCAGCGTGTACGGCGTCTGCGGGGTACCGTGCGTGGCGGCAAACTGCCCAGTGCCGCGCAGTCCCCGTAGCTCGCTCGTCCCGGAGTCCGGCACTACGTCCAGCGTCGCAGACACGCCGTCCCCCGTGAAGGTGCCGGAATGCCGGAGCACGAAGTTGCCAGTTCGGCCGTCGATGCTGCCGACAACCTGCTCCAGGCCGGTATAGATGCCGGTCGTC
>JBBQBU010000413.1:0-5551 GCA_038318015.1 Chloroflexota bacterium
GAGCCGTCATCCGGGGCGCTACCCCAGAAGTGGCCCCCGGAGGCCGGCGGTTGCAGCGGCATCAGCAGTTCCTTGAAACGGTGTGGGGGACAGGTACGGCGGCAACGCGAACGCCGCCCGGTGAATGTCTGGGGTGTAGAAGCGCAGGCCAGCCGGTGGCGTCCGCCGGGGCACGCTCGGATCGAGCGTCTTGGAACCGGCCGTCCACGACCACAGCACACCAGGGTAGCTGGGGACGTGCCCCAGGTAGGTGCTGACAATCGGGAAAACGTGGCGCATCCGTTCGGCGGCCGAGTCCAGTTCGTGGCGCATCAGCAGCGGCGAGCCGGTCTGCATCGCGAAGATGCCATCCTCTGCCAGCGCGCCGGACGCGAGCCGGTAGAACTCTTCGGAGATCAGCCCCTCAGCCGGCCCGACCGGGTCAGTCGAGTCCACCAAAATCACGTCAAACGGCTCCGACACGTCGCGCATGTACGCGAGGCCGTCACCGATGATGAGCTGCGCGCGCGGGTGGCTGAACGCCCCGCCCGCAAGGCCCGGCATCCATTCCTGGCAGGCCGTGACGACCAGTTCGTCAATCTCCACCTGCACGGCCTTCTCGACCATGTCGTGCATCAAGACGTGCCGCAATGCGCCGCCGTCGCCGCCGCCGATGACCAGCACCCGGCGCGGGTTCGGGTGGGCCAGCAACGGAATCTGCACCAGCGGCTCGTGGTACAGGAACTCGTCGGCCTCGGTGGTCTGCATGGCGTCGTCCAGCACCAGTGCCCGCCCGAAGGCGACCGTGTCGATGATCTCGACGTGCTGGAACTCGGAACGCCCCTCCCAGAGGGCGCTCCGAAGCTGGAACCGCTGCTGAAAGCCGCTCCGGAAGACCTCGGCGAACGTCTGCTCGCCAACCGGAGTGGAGATAATCGTGGCCTCAGACACCGACGAGGCCCCGCGTCATCTCCATGACCTGGATGCGCTCCGGCGCAAAATGCTCGCGCAGCACTGGCACCGCATCCTCCGGGTTCCGCTGCTCGCCGCAGGTGAACACATCGACGGCGGCGTACCCGAGTTCGGGCCAGGTGTGAATGACGACGTGCGATTCAGAGACGATCGCGACACCGGTCACGCCAATGGGGCTAAATGGGTGAACATTGAGGCTAAGAAGCGTCAGACTGAGCGCTTCAACGATATCTAACAAGGCCCGCTCGACGATCTCTGGGGAATTCAGATTTTCACAGCCCCACAGCTCGAGGACCAGATGCCGACCGACACTCTTCATCACGTCACGTTACCCCCACCAGAGAACGACGGCAGCAATCGCGCACCCGAGCCGCTCGACTCGGTGCTCGGCGACCGTAACCGTCACCCGCTCCAGCGGAAGACTTCGCCGCGCGAATCCCTCTTCGACCATCCCCCGCACGACGCGCTCGGCGTCTTCCCGCGAGTTGGAGTGGTATTCGAAGATCATCCCGTGGCTGTCTCTCCCGATTCCAATACCCAGGGCCGCACAGACCGTTTCGCCGGCCGTGTCACTTTGCATCAACGACCACACCGCCGGTACGAGCGACCCCGGTGTGATGACCAGCGGGGTGTCCGAAAAGGTGGCACCCGCTGGAACGATGCTACTGACCTTAATGAGGTTCAGGTTGCCAATGCCCGCATCAAGCAGGGCATTGTCGAAGGCGTTCAGCGCGGTGGTTCCTTCGGCGGCACCGGCGGTCAGCCATAACACGTTGGGTGTCGGCCACGGATTCATCATGATTGACGAACCACCCGTCTGGCCCGCGATGTTCGGTTCTGCACGCCTGTTGTCTGCCCGATCATGCAGTTTCTCTGCCACCCCACCCTGATAAGTTGACCAGTGCCCGCGAAAACGGACAACGAAAAAGCACCACCCCAAGGCGGCCCCGCCTGAAACACTTCAGGCAGCACTGGTGGTCAGCCGGCCCCAGCTAATGGTGCTGGTATGTTGTTGTGTTTGCTGCGACCGCCGCTGGCAGACATGAAGTTGGTCTGTGTGGCCGCGAACAACCGGGGAGTATATCAGGCTTCTCTGCCCAGTGCCCACACCGTTGGAACGGAGGAACGCGCTACGTGGGCACGGCTTGACCGCCGGACGGACGCACAACAGCGCCACGCGTGGCACCGATGGCGTCATGCACGGGGCGGCGGGACTCATAGGGGCGAACCGCTGGTTCTGCCGCCTACGCGGCACAATGGCGGCCGAAATGCCCGCCCCGACGGCGCAACGGTGCCCACGGGCGTGGCAGCGCCACGTCCCTACGAGAAACCGGCCGCGTCCGGGTCGGCGTCACATGCCAGCGCGTCGTCGTCGTCAGGGAGCGTGCCGCCATCCTCAGACAGCGGCACCTCGCCGGGCTTGCGTCCCGTTGCTGCCAGCCGCCGCGCAAACGTCAGGAACGCCGTGTGGCTGACCATCTGTTGCACGGGGCGCACCGACTGTCCCTTCAAGTGCCAGGGGCGGTACAGCACTTCGAGCGTTTCGATCTGGCTGAAGGCGCGCGTTGATTCCAACACATCGGTCGTGTGCTGCACCTGGAGGATCGACGGGCTGTAGGTGGCGATCATGCCGCCCGGCCGCAAGGCGTCCAGCGCGTGCGGCACCACCCGCCACGGCTCAGCGAGGTCAAGCACCAGCCGGTCGACTTCGGTTTCCTCGATGCCCTCGTAGATGTCGGCCTCGTGGACAACCAGATTACTGGGAGCGTCGTGGTCGCTATCCAGCGCGGCGGCCTCGTCCAGCAGGTCGCCGGTGGTGGCGTCGATGGACGTCTGGAAGGCGCGAATGTTGATGAGCGCCGACGCGATCATGTCGGCGCGCTGCTCGTAGACGATCACCTGGCCGCTCGGGCCGACCGCGCGCAGCAGCGCCAGCGTCAGGCTGCCGGAGCCGAGGCCGCTCTCGACAACAGTCGCGCCGGGATAGATGTCGGCCCACCCCAGGATGAAGCCGACATCTTTCGGGTAGATGATGGCCGACCGGCGCGGCATCTCCAGCACGAAGTCGGAGAGGCGCGGGCGAAACACGAGGTACGTCGAGCCGCTGACGCTGCGGACCAGGGTGCCCTCAGGCTCGCCGATCATCCGGTCGTGTTCAAGGTAGCCCTTGTGTCCGTGCGCCTTCGCGCCGGCACGCAGCTTGAGCAGGCGACGGTTCCCGCCTCGGTCGATGAGGAGGACGGTCTCGCCCTCGGCAAACGGCAACGCTGGCACGGCGTAACCCTACCAGGAGCCGGCCGCATCCAGCCACCGGGGCCACCGGCGGCTAACCCCAGCCCATCGGCTGCAAGTCGCCGGCCGCCGATCGCGAACCTCGACCGGCCGTTGGCCCATCGGCGGCTGCCGTCCTGCCGCTACGCGAATCTTGCTTGGCCGTGGCAGTCTGACCTACGACCCTACCATGTCATCCTGAGCGCAGCGAAGGATCTCCCATACCAGCCCGTCACGTGTGGGAGATCCTTCGCGACGCTCGCAAGCTCGCTGCTCAGGATGACATGGGGTGGCGAGTTCGCTGCTCAAGGTGACATGGAGATGGCAAGCGCTTCCGCCGTGACTACCACATCGCTATTCCGCATTCGTACGACGCGTCGGCGCACCGGGCGGCCGGGCCGGTGCCGGACCCTCAGCGGCGGCTGGCTTCGCGCTTGCGGTTGCGCGCGCCGTCCAGCAGTTCGCGGGCATTGCGGCGCGCCCCCTGCCCGCCCAGCGGCCCGCCGAGCATCTGCGCCAATTCCTCGACGCGCTCCGACGGCTCCAGCGACCGCACGACGACCCGGCTCGACCCCTCGTCGGTCCCCTTCGCCACGACGAGGTGGGCATCGGCGTAGGCGGCCACCTGCGGCATGTGTGTGACGCAGAGTACCTGATGCTCCGAGGTCAGCCCCCACAGCTTTTCGCCCACCACCGGGGCGCTCCGGCCGCCGACGCCGGTGTCCACCTCGTCAAAGATCAGCGTGGCGCGGCGGTCCACCCGTGAGAGTGCCGTCTTGAGCGCCAGCCCGACCCGTGCCAACTCGCCGCCGCTGGCGATGCGCCCGAGGCCTTTTGGTTCTTCGCCGGGGTTCGGCGCGAGCAGGAACTCGACGCGGTCCACGCCGGTCGTGTCGAAGGCCAGCACCCGTGGCCGACCGCCGATCTCGACCGGCAGCCCGGCCGCGTCGTCGATCCAGGCCAGGTGCACGATGAACCGAGTGCCGCGCATGTTCAGGTCGTTCAGCTCCGCCTCAACCGCCACCTGCAACCGCTGGCCGGCGGCCGCCCGGCGCTTGCTCAGCATGACGGCCAGCCGCCCGGCCTCCTGCCGCAACCGCTCACGTCGGGCGTCAAGTTCGCCGAGAATCTGATCCTGCCGCTCGACGGCTTCCAGGCGGCTGCGCGCTCGGTCGGCGTAGGCCAGGATGTCGGCCACGCTGTCGCCGTATTTGCGCTTCAGGTCAGCAATGGTCAACAACCGCTCTTCGACGGCGTCCAGCGCGGCGGGGTCAGCCTCAATGGTGTCGAGGTAGCGGCGCAGGAAGCGCACGGCGTCGTCTAGCTGCTCGCCCACCGCGTCGAGCGCCTCGGCCTGCTGGGCAAGCTCCGCATCCACATGGCCGACCTGCTCGCACGCCTGGGCCGCCTGTCCCACGAGGTCGTGGGCACCGGACGACTCGTCGTCGCCGCTGAGGGCGGACCAGGCCACCTGCACTGCCGTCCGCAACTTCTCGACGTTGCGGAGGCGCTCACGCCGGGCCACCAGTTCGTCATCTTCGCCGGGCGTCAGGCCAGCGTCGTCGATGTCCTCAACCTCGTGCCGCAACAGCGTCTGCTCACGCTGGGCGTTGCGGGCCTCGTCGCGGACTCGCTGCTGTTCGCGGTCCACGGCGCGGATCTCGGCCGTCAGTTGGGCGAGCCGGGCGCGGTCGGCCCCGAGCGTGGCGTACCGGTCGAGCAGGTCCAGGTGCTCACGGGGGCGCAACAGCGACAGGTGCTCGCTCTGCCCGTGGATGTCGATGAGGTGTTCGCCGATCTGCTGCAAGACGGCTGTCGGGACCGCGCGCCCGTTGACTCGCGCCACGCCGCGCCCACCCGCCCCTGCGATGTCGCGCGTCAGGATCAGCCCGCCATCTTCGATCTCTAGCCCGTGCTCCTGGAGCGCCGCCGACAACTCTCCGTGGTCCTCGGTGGTCGAGAAGTCGAACACGCCTTCGACCATCGCTCGGGCCGCGCCGGTCCGCACGAAGTCAGTCGAAATCTTGCCTCCCAGTAATGCCCCAACCGCGTCGATGATGATCGACTTGCCGGCGCCGGTCTCGCCCGTGACCACGTTGAGGCCGCGCGACCATTCGATGGTCAGCCGGTCGATGATGGCGAAGTCGCGGATGGTCAACTGGGCGAGCATCAGGAAACCCCTCACCCCCCCAGCCCCCTCTCCCGCAAGCGGGAGAGGGGGAGCCGGACGGGGCATATGGTGGGTGAAACGCCGTGTCGTTGCAACGGCAGCCTATCGCAAGCGGGAGAGGGAGAGCCGGGCGGGAGCGCGATGCTAAGGGCCTGCAAG
>JBBQBU010000414.1:0-5551 GCA_038318015.1 Chloroflexota bacterium
GTTGGGTGTGCGAATGTCGGTGGTGACCTCATCCAGCGCACGACCATGCAGACTGCTCGGAACGTCTGCGACCGACTCTGGCCGTCGGTCCGTGCGAGCTACCTGCTCCGGCAACGGACGAAGACGGGGCATGCCGCCTCCGGCCAACAGATCGTCGAGTCCCTTCCCGTCCGCAAGTTCCCAGATGGCGGTCTCCACCCGTATTCCCCGTGGGCGGAGCGAACCGAGCTTATCGAGGATCACACTCCGGGCCAACTGCGTGGCGCGCGCTGTCCGTTTCTCGGCGTCGATCGCCTCAATGACGGCCCCCGGAGCCATGGCCCGAATGCCATCGAGCGCGGCCGGGTGTAGCGCCATGCCCGGCAACCCGACGACCGGTTCTCCGAGCATCGCGCCGGCGACGTGTGCCTTGTGGACGCCGTCGACGAGCCAGATGCGCCCGGCGCTGCAAGGCTCAACCGGCATCGAGACGGTGAAGACACGCTTCGCCGGCCATTCCCTCGGGATCTTGTACTTCGTCTCGTCCGAGCCGTTCATCCGCATCATCTGGAAGCCGACCAAACGCCCTTGCTGGTCGCGGCATGGGATGATCACCCCGTCCCACTTCGCGTCGCCGGTGCAGAAGCTGACGCCATCGTTCCGCCGGTTCGCAGTGAAGCCCGGCACTCCCCGCAGCTTCCGCTTGCCGAAACGGGTCAGCAGGCCGTCGACGATCGCGCCGGATTCCTTGGTGCCCCGCGGAAGCGAAACGTAGCCGAGTTTCCGCGCAACCTGGATGTCGGTCGGACCTCTTGCTTCCAGCGCCGCCGCGTGCTCCTTGCGAAGGCTCAAGAGCGCGAGCACCTCACGCAGGGCTGCGTCGATTTCGTCAGCAGATGCCGCAGCCACGATGGACTCGAGGGGCTCGATCTGGGCAGCCGGTCGCCGAATCGGGACTGGTCGTACGGTCGACCCATGGTCGGTACCGCAATCGCAGTGGCCGTCCAGCAGATGCGACCAGCAAGCAACGCTCGCGACGTACCGTCCGACGATCGAGTATTCGTCGCGGCTACACAAAGCGACTCGACCATCGTCGAGGATGTAGCCGGTGCACCGAGCACTCATGCCTCGGGGTAGACTCTCGTAGCCGCCGCAGACAGGGCAAGGGCTATTCCTGGTGTAGCGCCGTAATCGTCCCATCACTCACCACCTCGACGGCGCGACGATGGCGGGCCACTAGGCTCGCCCCGCGACCTGCCGACGGAACGTGCGACGACGCGGCGATCGGGCCGACACGGGAATGTGTCGCTGGGCGACCGTTCCACCGCTGCGCCCGAACACGGTGTCACGGCTTTGGCAGCGCCCGAGGCGCACGGAGCAGGCCGTGTGAGGACAGCGGCGCTATTCGGCGTCCAGCATCCGCTTGCCGACTGATCTCGGTCCCGAGCATTGCAACAGCCGTCTTGACCGGCGGACTGACCGCCGGCCACGACATGAAAGACGAAAGGTGCTACCGCGCCAACAGGGCACGCGCTGCTCAACGCCATGCTAGAGCCCTGCCCGGTCGCGAGGCTGCGCGGCAACCCAGACGGTCAGATCGGTAGTGGAGATCCGAACCGAACGACCGATGCGGACGACGGGTATTTCACCGGCGTTGATCAGCTCGTAGGCGGTGCTGCGACCGATCCCGAGCATTCGTGCCGCCTCGTGGATCCTGAGCAGCAAGCGGAGATTTGTGAGGGGGGTGTCGATATCCATCGACGCCTCCTATGCAGTTCTCGGCGGCACTAGGTGCCGTCGGGCATGCGTTTGTACCTCCATCTTTGTGTAGAATCTAGCTTACCACGTTTGATTCGATGAAGGCAAGGGCGCTGCGTGACAACTGACGATATCGCGAGAAGACGCCCTGAGCCCCAGCCCTCACCACGTCGAGGCAGCGTGGCGGACGACGTGGGCGTCGTCCGCTGGTTCGACCCAGGAATGCGACTGGTGGTGCCGGGCCATGTACAGCTGGTTGCCGGCGGTGCGGCCCCTGATGCTGCGACTCGGGTCACCGGAATTTCTGGATCACGACTGGAATGGTCACCGGGGATACCGCACCGGTCGCCGGAGGTGTTCAGTTGCCTGTCGTCGTTCGTTGACCTCGCCGGCGCGCCACCCGAGCGTGTACTCGACTTCGCTCGCAGGTGGGGCGTACTGAAGCTGTGCGAGCACGGGTTGCCGCGGACCCACCATCCCGACTGTGACGTGATGCATCGCGACAAGGACGCGCCAACTGAACGGCACGCGTGGGAGCCGATCGAACGATGGGATCAATTTGCCCGGCGCGCGCGAGTTGTCCTTAGCATCACGGAGCGACTGCGGTCTGGCGGGATTGGCCTCTCGGAAGAATGGGCCGACGTCGGCAGTCCGCCGCTCGCGCCCGGAATACCCGGCGGCGCCGACTGGCACTGGCTGGCCGAGGATCCGGCCGCTCAGCGCCTGGCCATCGCAGCTTGTGTCACCGAATGGCTCGGGCTCGCTGCGCTTACGCCTCAAATCGTCTGGGCCGACACCGCCCCCGCGCCACAGGTGGATTGGTGGTCGAGAGGCGCAAGTCGTGATCGTACGAGCCAACTCTTTGCCACGTTGGCGGCCCATCTGGCTGCTTCGGTGATGTCGCCCATCGGCTTGTACAGGTGTGACGGTTGCGATCAGGCGTACCTCCCTCCGCACCGGCGGCCACGGAGCGACATCCGTCGCTACTGCCCTTCTTGTTCGTTCGGGGATAGCCGGGCGGCAAAGCGAGACTGGGCAAGAGAGAGGAGGGCGCGAGCCACCGAGGAGGGGGGGTGAGACCGGTTCGAAGCGACGACACGCATTCGTTAGCTTCTACGCTCCTCAACGTCGATCAAAGAATGCGAGTGTTGAAGGCATCCCAACCACTGCGGTTGAACCTTGACTACCGCTAACAGAAAGGATCAGGACGACGATGGCAGCTACCTCAAGGCGAGGACATGGTGAGGGGACGATCACGCAACGTGCCGATGGTCGCTGGGAAGCGAGGATCAGCCTGCCGGCCGGTAAGCGGAAGACGCTGTACGGCAAGACTCGCAAGGATGTCCGCGACAAGCTCGCCGCCGCCCAACGTGACCTTGCGAACGGACTGACTCCTGCCAATAACCGACAGCAGCTTGGTCCGTTTCTCGATCAATGGCTTGAGACGGTGGTGAGGCCAACGCTGCGACCACGAACCTACGAGAGCTACCAATCGCTGGCAAGGGTCCACATCAAACCGGCACTCGGACATCGCCCACTTGCGAAGCTTGAGCCGCAGGAGCTTCAAGCCTTCCTGAACGCGAAGCATACCTCCGGCCTCTCGGCAAGTACCGTGAAATACATCCACGCGGTCTTGCATCGGGCGCTGGGACAGGCGGTACGCTGGGGCACTATCCCGCGGAACGCAGCGGCCCTGGTCACTCCTCCTCGCGTGGTGCATGCCGAGGTGAAGGTCTGGAACCCTGACGAAGCTGCTGCATTTCTCGACGCCATCTCCGGCCACCGCCTTGAGGCCCTCTACTCAGTGGCACTGGCCGTTGGCTTGCGCCAGGGTGAGGCCCTCGGGCTACGTTGGGACGAGGTCGATCTGACCCGGGCGACGCTGACTGTCAAACATCAGTTGCAACGGCTGGACGGAGAATTCCGCCTCGTCGAAACCAAGACGGCCCGATCGCGTCGCACAGTCGCGCTACCGGCGTTCGCCGTCGATACCTTGCGAGCGCATCGGGCGCGGCAGCTTGAAGACCGACTCCTGGCCGGATCGGACTGGCGCGGCGACGAATGGGGGCTCGTTTTCATGACGATGCGGGGAACCCCGCTGGACGCCAAAAACGTTACACATCGCTTCCAGGATCTGCTGTCCCGACTCGGGATCGCTCGAATGCGCTTCCACGACCTACGCCACGCCTGCGCCTCGCTCATGCTGGCACAGGGAGAGCACCCCCGAGTGGTCATGGAGACGCTCGGCCACTCACAGATCAGCATGACCATGAACACCTACAGCCACGTCACCCCGTCGCTACAGCGAGATGCCGCCGATCGGATGGAGCGCCTGCTGCGCCCCGGTCGGTGAGTCCTGGCCGAGGCGCACATACGCTGAGTCAGGCCAGCTTGCTGACGGCTGCATATGATCGGTGAAGAAGTTCAGCAGCCGCCAATAGCTGGTCATCATTCACGAGCACGAACCAGTGGTTCAGGCTCCATGATGTCTTCTCGGACACGCGCTTCACGAGTAGGCCCGTCACGACGGCGCTCCCGTCGGGTGGGATCGTGAATCCTTCCGGTCGGACGAAAATGCGGAGGCCATCCTTCCTCGGCTGGATCTCCGCAAAGTTGTTGCCGGCCGTGAGCTTCAGATAGCTGGCGGTGACACCTATCTGCACATCGTCACCGAAGGCACAGGCCCGTTCGCACAGGGACTCGAAGAGGGCTCGGGCAAGTGGGGCCATGCGGCGCACCGCATCGTCAACGCTGGCCGGCACTGTGCTCACGGCCGACACACTGAGTGGCGGCGTCTCCTTCTGACTCACAACCTCGGTGAAGTCGAGGAGCATATCATCGTCATCGCTTCGGTAGCACTGGTAGCTGACGCAACTGATCTCGACGCCGCGGTGCAGGAGCCAACGGGCCGTGCGCTCGATCTTTGCCTCGATGGACTCGCCAACGATCAGGATGCGCTGGCGAACGTTGAAGCCGGTCTCCGCGAAGTCACCGGGTTCGACCGCGAAGGTCGCCAGAAAAGCGTCGAGGAGCGACTCGTACGGCAGTCCTCGTTCCTTGAAGTAGTAACTGCTCAATCCGGCAGGGTGGCGGGTCACAAGGAGTCGCGACGATGCACATTGAGCGAGCGAAGGATGCGCGAATCTAACAAAATGGGATGTCCAGAGGGTCAGAACGGTCGGTAAAACGGGCTAACCTGACCCGAACCGGAAAGCTCTACCCTGCCGGATTGAGCAGATACTTGAAGTACGCCACGGCTCGGACGTTCAGAGCACCGTAGTCCCATGATGCGACGTGGGAGGCGTATTCGAGTGCCTGAGCAATGACATCGCGCGGGGTCTGGCCCCGCTTCACCTCGATGACCACCAGATTCCCCTGAGCATCGACAGCCAGGATGTCGGTCAGGTTCTGGAAGGCCTTCTCCTGGCAGATGACGAGCAGCCGCTCATCGCTCGGTACGACCACCTGCGGGTTCGCCGCGAGCCACTCCTCGACGACTTTCTCGGTGAGTCCCTCGGCCACCATCGTCGTCGGTTCGAGCGGGATGAGGATCGTTGCCGGTCCATTCTTCTTGATCTTGTACAGCATCGCTACCCCGACTGATCAGCGGAAATGATCGCTGCCGCCAGCACTTCCGGCGTTTTGTCGTCAACTCTGTCGTCAAAGCCATGAAAAAACCCCCTCAGAACTAGTCCGAGAGGGTCTTTCCTATCTGGTCGGGCCGAGAGGATTCGAACCTCCGACCACCTGAACCCCATTCAGGTGCGCTACCTGGCTGCGCTACGGCCCGATGCTCTGGGTTGCCAATCACTGC
>JBBQBU010000415.1:0-5545 GCA_038318015.1 Chloroflexota bacterium
CTAACCAAGAAGCGGCCCGTCGGATGAGATCGTCCTCGCGCACTGACTAGGAAGAGTGTGCTGGAAACGTCGTGGCCGAAAGTGCCGTGTGAGCACGGATTCGACCCTGGATTGACGCTAACTTACTGGTATTGGGTCTAGGACTCCCTATGCTGAGAACGACGGCCCGGCTTGACTTTCTGACTGATACCCCCGGGGATGACACCTCGGGGCATCGGTCGGGACGACAGGCGCAGGGCAGCACGCTTCACCGTCAACGTAGGTGCATCCTCATCATTCAGTTTCACGCAATCCAGGAGGGGAGGTAACTCACCATGGGTGTTCAGGCGCTCCCAGGCTCGGACGAGTTCTCGCACAGCGGACTCCTGGACGGGCACGCGGCGATCCCGGCCGACGTGCTCCGCTGGCGCGACAGCGAACAGTCCGTCACGCCGCGTTCGTACTACGGCGAGGTGGTACGCCGGCTGCTGGCTGACCGCACAGCGGTGTTCGCGCTCGGCCTGCTGCTGGTCATCGTCGGCTCAAGCGCGCTGGCGATGGTCCTCACGCCCTACGACCCGATCGTCGGCGACGTGTCCTCGCGGCTCCGGCCAATCGGCACGCCAGGCCACATCCTCGGGACGGACGAGCAGGGCCGCGACATGCTTTCCCGCCTGCTCTATGGCGGGCAGTTGTCGCTGCTGGCGGGCATCATCCCCGTCATGATCGCGACGACCATCGGCACGCTGGTCGGTGCGGTGGCGGCCTACATGGGCAAGGCGACCGGCGCGATCCTGATGCGGATCATGGACATGTCGTACGCCTTCCCGGCGATCCTGCTGGCAATTGCCATTGCGTCGTCGTTGGGCGCGGGCGTTAGTAGCTCGATTGTCGCCCTGAGCATCGTGTTCATCCCGCCGATCTCGCGGGTGGCGGAGAGCGCGACCCGGCATGTGATGGTGCAGGAGTACATCGAAGCGGCGCGCATCAGCGGGGCCAACACCCTCTGGGTGATCGGCGACCAGGTTTTGCCAAACATCTTCAGCCCGATCTTCGTCTACGCCTCCAGCCTGGTCGGCCTGAGCATCCTGATCGCGTCGGCCCTGAGCTTCATCGGGCTTGGCTCGGCACCGCCCGCCCCCGAGTGGGGCGCGATGTTGAGCAGTCTGCGGCCGTCGGTCTACACCCAGCCGGCCGTGGTGGCGCTGCCGGGCCTGCTGATCTTCCTGACCTCGGTCGGGTTCAACATGCTGAGCACCAGTCTGCGCGACGCCCTGGACGTGAAGCACTCCTAGCACCCCGTCACCCCCGGCCTCTCTCCCGTGCGCGGGCGAGGGGAGCCGTCTCATCGAGTCTGGAGAGGATGCCTGTGGTAGTTGCCCCTGGGCGGCCCGCCGCACCGCCAACGACGCCAACCGCCGAGCCGATCCTGAAGGTCGCGGACCTGCACAAGACGTTCCCGGTCAAGCTGGGCATGTTCAAGCGTGGCGCGGTGTCCGCCGTCAACGGTGTCAGCTTCGACGTGTACCCCGGCGAGACGCTGGGCATCGTCGGTGAGTCCGGCTGCGGCAAGTCCACCACCGCCCGGCTCATTATGCGCCTGATCGACCCGACCGCCGGCGACATCACCTTCGACAGTGAGGACGCCCGCAAGATGAACCGGCTGGTGCTGTATCGCAGGATGCAGATGGTCTTTCAAGACCCGTACTCGTCGGTCAACCCGCGCATGTCGATTGGCGAGAACATCGCCTTCCCGATGAAGGTGCACAGTTACGACTCGGACCAGATGCGCGAGCGTACCGCCACGTTGTTGCGGCAGGTGGGCCTCCATCCGAACCATGCGTCGTACTTCCCGCATCAGATGAGCGGCGGCCAACTCCAGCGCGTCAACATCGCGCGGGCGCTGGCGCTGGAACCGAAGGTCGTCATCTGTGACGAGCCAGTGTCGGCGCTAGACAAGTCGATCCAGGCGCAGGTGCTCAACCTGCTCAAAGACCTCCAGCGCGACCTGAACCTGACCTACATCTTCATCAGCCACGACTTGAATGTCGTGGAGTACATGAGCGACCGTGTGCTCGTGATGTATCTGGGCCAGGTTGTCGAGTCGTGCGCGTCGGATGAGCTGTACCGCAACCCCCTGCACCCGTACACCAAAGTCCTGCTCTCGTCGATCCCGAAGACTGACCCGGACGAGCGCACCAGCGGCGAGCAGGTCTCCGGCGAGATTCCCAGCCCGCTCAACCCGCCAAGCGGCTGCCGGTTCCGGACCCGCTGCCCCTCCGCAATGGCCGTGTGCGCGGAATCCCGCCCGCTGATGCGCCAGCCCAACGCCGATCACAACGTCGCCTGCTTCCTCTACGAAAGCGAGGTGTCCACCCATGCCTGAGTTGCCCCTGACAATCGTTGAAGCCGCCGAATGGATCCGTAGCGGACGCATCACGTCCGTTGAACTGACGAAAGCGCAGTTGGAGAAGTGCCACGCCGCCCAGGACACCCTGGCCGCGTTCATCCTGCTGATGGACGAGACGGCGCTGGCCGACGCCGCCCAGGCCGACGCCGACTTCGCGGCCGGCGTCGACAAGGGTCCGTTGCAGGGCATCCCCATCGGCGTCAAGGACATCATCGCCACGAAGGATGCGCCGAGCACCGCCAACAGCCGTGTGCTCGACCCCGCCTGGGGCGACCGCGACGATGCCCACGTCGTCAAGAAGCTGCGGGCAGCCGGGGCGGTCATCATCGGCAAGCTAGGCTTGCACGAGTACGCGCTCGGCTGGCCCGACCCCGACACCGGCTTCCGCATCCCGAAGAACCCGTGGGATCTGGAGCGCACGCCCGGTGGCTCAAGCTCGGGCACGGGCGCGGCGGTCGGCGGCGGGCTGATCCTGGCGGGCCTCGGCACCGACACCGGCGGCTCGATCCGGGGGCCGGCATCGTACTGCGGCATCAGCGGCATCAAGCAGACGTTCGGGCTGGTCAGTAAGGAGGGTTGTGTGCCGCTCGGCTACAGCCTGGACCACATCGGCCCGATGGCGCGAACCGCCCGCGACTGCGCCATTCTGCTGCAGATCATGGCCGGCTACGATCCGGCCGACCTCTGTTCTGTCAATGTGCCGGTTCCCGACATGACGGCGCTGATGACCGGCTCCCTCGAAGGCGTCCGCATCGGCGTCCCGCGCGACTACTTCTTCACCGCGCCCAACCTTGATGCCGATGTGAAGGCGAGCGTCGAGGCGGCGCTGACGGCGATGGAAGCGGCCGGCGCGACGCTGGTGGACGTGTCGATCCCACATGCGGACACGGCCCGGCACGCCCAGCGCATCACCATGATCGGCGAGGCGTACGCCTACCACGAGCCGGACTTGCAGACACGCCCGGAACTGTATGGCAAGTACACGCGGGCCTCGTTCCAGATGGGCGCGTTCTTCTCGGCGGCCGACTACATCAACGCCCAGCGCGTGCGCCCGCTGATCCGCGACGAGTGCGCGGCAGCGTTCGGGGACAAGGATGCCGGCGGCGTGGACGTGCTGATCGTGCCGTCGATGGCGTCCGTCGCCCCGACGTTCGCGGGCTACGACCCGGACGCCATGATGCGGAGCTACGGCTTTACCCCGATCTGGAACCTGACGGGCCTGCCGGCGATCAGCATCCCGTGCGGCTTCTCCGAGGGCGGGCTGCCCATCGGCATGCAGGTGGTCGGGCGGCCGTTCGACGAGCCGACGGTGTTCAAGGTCGCCGACGCCTACCAGCAGATCAGCGACTGGCACCTGATCATCCCCCCAATCGCCCAGGAACTCGCGAAGGAGGCGCAGCCGGCATGAGCGACACGCCAGGGTTCAGCAAGACCGACGCGACCGCGCATGTCGATCAGGTGTTGGCGCGCGCGGGCCTGCCGGTCACGCCCGAGGAGCGCGAGCGCCTGATTCGGGTCTACCCGATGATTGACGAGTGGACGAGCGGCCTGCGCCTGCCGGAAACGCGCTACGCCGAGCCGGCCATCATCTACCCGGCCACGTTCGAGCGATAACAGACGTCCCTCACCCCCCTCTCCCGCTTGCGGGAGAGGGGGAGCCATGCAGAGGCAGGATTCAGCGACCAACGTCGCGGCGCTGAACACGCTTGCGGCTAGACATCCAGGAGGAGCATGAGCACTATGAGAGGCACCCTTGCAACCGGCCTCCCCCTCTCCCGCAAGCGGGAGAGGGGGCCGGGGGGTGAGGGAAACGGACGCGATCCGGCAACCGACCCGCTCCTGGCCGTCAACGACCTGACCGTCGAGTTCAAGACGCGGGCCGGCCCGTTGCGAGCGGTCAATCACGTCTCGTTCGGGGTCGGCAAGGGCAAGATCCTGGCGATCCTGGGCGAGTCAGGCTCTGGCAAGAGTATGCTGCTCAAGACGATCCTCGGGATTCAGTCCGGCCAGGGCAAGGTGACAGGCGAGATCGTCATGCAGGACACCAACCTGCTGACGCTCTCCCCGAAAGCTCGGCAGGCGACGCGCGGCTCGTGGGTTTCGATGATCTTTCAGAACCCGATGACGGCGCTGGACCCGGTCTTCACGGTTGAGCAGCAGATCGTGGAGACAATCCGCCGCCACACGACGATGACCAAAGCCGAGGCGCGCGACCGGGCGCTGGAGATGCTCAAACTGGTGCAGATTCCGTCGCCTGAGCAGCGGCTGAAGTCGTACCCGTTCGAGTGCAGCGGCGGCATGCGTCAACGCATCGTCATCGCGATGGCCCTGGCCTGCAACCCAAGCCTGCTGCTGGCCGACGAGCCGACGACGGCGCTGGACGTGACGGTCCAGGCGCGCGTGTTGGACCTGATCCGCGACGTGCAACAGAAGTTGGAGATGAGCGTCATCCTGGTGACGCACGACATCGCGGTGGCGGCCGAGATCGCCGACGAGGTGATCGTGATGTACGCCGGACGCATCGTGGAGCAGGGGCCGATTCGCACGATCCTACGCGACCCACGCCATCCGTATACGCGCGGCCTCCTCGGGGCGAACGTGAAGCCGGGCCAGCACGAGCGTCCGCTCGCGATTCCGGGCGCACCGCCGAACCTGGCGGGCATCCCCAACTGCTGCACGTTCGCGCCGCGCTGTGTGCTGGCCGAAGACCGCTGCTGGCAGGATGTACCGGTTCTGTCGCCGGTCAGTGAGGGGCACGTGGCACGCTGCGTCCTGGCCCACGACGACAACGCCCGCCTGCCGCTGCCGATGGCATCGCGCGCATGATCGACCCAGCACCCCTGACCACTGTTGAGGAGCAGAGCCGTGAGTCTTGAGCCGCTAACGCCGACGTTCGTGCAGGAGTACCTGCACCGGATGGTCCAGATCGACGTGTCGCTTGAGGAGGCAGCCGCGATCATTCCGAATATTGAGGCGAACCGGGAGATGCTGGCCGCGCTCGACCAGTTCGACTTGCACGAGATCCGGCCGGGGAACACCTTCAACCCGGCCTGACCCGGGAGGCCCCCGTGCGCGGGCGAGGGGGAGCCGCCTCTCACCGGCAACGCACATCCCACCATGACGCAGGAGGTACAGGCATGGGCGCCCGGACACCAG
>JBBQBU010000416.1:0-5521 GCA_038318015.1 Chloroflexota bacterium
CGCCCGGCCGCGTTGTCTGGCATGGACGTGGCCCGCGCCTACAACCAGCACTCACGCTTTCTGGAGCGCATTGCCGCGTTCTTCAGCCGGTTTGACCTGCTGGTGACGCCGACGACGCCGACAAGCGCGTACATGCTCGACCAGATGTTCCCGCCAGAGATCAACGGCGAGCCGGTCGCGAACGCCATCGACGCGATGATTGTCACCTACGTCATCACGATGGCGGGACTCCCCGCGATCTCGGTGCCGGCCGGCTTCACGTCGGCCGGCCTGCCGGTCGGCATGCAGATCATTGGCGGTCGGCATGCGGAGGCGCTAGTGCTGCGTGCTGCTGCTGCCTTCGAAGAGATGGCCCCGTGGGCGCAACACCGCCCGCCCGTCGCCGTATAACCGAGCCAACAGGCAACGCGTAGGGTACCCGGGGGTCAGGCGACGCGGAAGCCCGTGCGCGCCGACTCCTGGGGCGTAGTGGCCCCACGCTCGACGTAGCCAGTCAGGCCCGCAAAGGCGTCTTCGCAGATGCTGGTGCCGAGATCCGGCACGATGATCGCCTGCACTTCGTCCCAGGTCATCGCGGCCCGATACGGTCGGTCCACCGAGAGAGCCTGGTAGATGTCCGCGATCTTCATGATCCGCGCTTGAAGAGGCAAATGCTCACCTGTCAAGCCACGATGGTACCCGTGTCCGTCGAGCCGCTCGTGATGCGAGCCGGCCAGCTCGGCCACGTCGGCAAATGCCGACACTCGACTCAGGATGCCGTGCGTGAACTCCGGGTGGCGCGAGATCGTCGCGCGCTCCTCAGCCGTCAATGGACCAGCTTTGTCGAAGATGCGGTTCGAGATACCGAGTTTCCCAATGTTGTGCAGTAACGCGCCGCGCACCACATTACGTCGCGTCGGCGGATCCAGGCCGAGGACTGTCGCCACGCCGCCGGCGATCTCCGCCGCCTGCTCTGAGTGGTTGAACGTCCACGGCGACTTGGCGTCGATGACCTTGGCGAACGCTCGCGCCACCGTGTCCAGCCGGCCAGCATCGGCCAGCATCGGCCAGCATCGGCCAGCATCGGCCATGATAATACGATCTTGCGGTTCGTGCTCGACCAACATGGTCGCCACGTCGGCTGAGGTTAGGCTGTCCCAGAACCGATAGTCGTACTCGAAGTTCCGCATCACATCCACAAGGGCCGGGTCAAACCACCGACCGCGCCGCTTGCGGAGCATGTCATACGCTTCGGTCACGCCCACCGAACTGAAGAACACTTCGAACGTCTGGCTGATGCCCGCGATGCGTGCCAGCAGCGGAATCGCCAGCCGCCTGGTGCCGAGCGGCCCGCCCCGACCGTCCCAGTGCTCATCCAAGCCAAGAATCGCATCAGCGGTTGCGCGCGGCAGCCCAAGCATCTGCGCGATCTGCGCGCCGCGCTCGCAGCGCGTCTGCATCAACTCGTTTGAGCTGCCCTGGAGCGCTACGGTCACGATCTGGAACGCCCGCCGCAACGCCGAGCCATCCGGCACGACATTGCGCGTCACGTACTGAAACGCCTGCGTCAGGTCGGACCAGTCCGTCGTCTTCAGGTCGCGCTTGACCGTCTGGTCGTCGGCCGCAAACAGGTAGCACACCTTCGCAGCGTTGCTGGAGCAGCCGAGATCTTTCAGGAGCAGGGCATAGAACAGAGCGGACCGCTCATCAGATGACAGCCCGATCTCTTCAGCGATCCGCATGCCCAGGAAGCAGGTGCGGACGGCGTGCCCCTCTGGCTGCCCCTCGGTGATGTCCTGGGCGTGTGACATCGCCGACACGACCTCAGAGAACCGCACCGCTTCCTGCTGCCACGAGCCTGTTGCACGGTTCATGTGACCCGCCCTCCCTGGTTGCTGCAACGCGAAACCAGGGACCGACGGGACGCGCCGACGAAACACCTGTCAATGAGAAGGAGCCTGACCGTCATGAAACGGCCAGGCTCCTCTGCGTCGTATTCGTGAACAGTCAGGCGATATGTTAGCCGCCGCTGGCTCGCAGCGCCAGAGCGTACACCAACCCTGGGGCCAGCGCCGCGAACACGACCATCGCACCTGCCAGCACCACGGCTGGCACAGTGGAGACGGGCAAGCGGATGGTGCCGGCCGAACGCACCAGCGCCAGCAGGTCAGGCATCGGCTTCAGGTAGTACAACGCGCCGAAGACGCCGCCCAGCGCCGCGATCAACGTCGGCCAGAGGCCCAGCAACTGCCACGAGGCGTCCAGCACCGCCAGCTTGGCCCAGAAGCCTGGAGTCGGCGGAATGCCCGCCAGCGAGAGCAGCCCGAGCACCAACGCCAGCGCCCGCAATGCGCCGAACCCCTCAAGCTTGATGTCCGCGAACTGGAGCGGGCCAGGACCGCGCCCGGCCAGCGCAGCAAAGACCAGCAGCGCCGTCGTTGAGTAGGTCACGACGTAGAAGATCGACGCCGCGCGCCCCTCAGCGCCGCACCCGAGCGCTAGCGCCAGGAATCCCGCGTTTGCCACGGCCGAGTACGCCAGCATCCGGCGCAACTCGGTCTGGGCCAGGGCAGCCAGCGTCCCAAAGACAATCGAGATCAGGCCAATCACGATCAGGACGCTCGCCAGCGGCAACAGTAGCGGCGACGCCAGCCCCTGACTTAGCGACCCGACGAGGCGGCTCAGGGCGATTACCGCCGCCACCTTACTGGCGGCCATCACGAAGCCCGTCAGTGAGGGCGAGCCGGCCGTGTACACATCCACCGCGCCGAAGTGCAGCGGCACCAGCGCCAGTTCGTAGGCGAATCCGAGGCCGACCAGGAGGATGCCCGCCAGCAGCAGCCAGCGGTAGGCCGGATCAGCAGCGGCAATTGTCGGCCAGGCGAATGAGCCGGTCGCCATGAAAACCAGACCGATACCGAACAGCAGCACCGCCGCCGAGATCGCCGCCAGCACGAAGTACTTGAACGACGCCTCCAGCGGCAGCCGGCCCCGGCTCAGCGCCACCAGCACCGCGCCTGACAACGACAGCGTCTCCAGGCCGATCACGGCGCTCAGCAGGTCAGTCGCCGTCGCGAAGACGATGCCGCCGGCCGACCCGAGCAGGATCAGCGCTGCAACTTCGGGCCTCTGGCTCAGTTCCTCGATCTCGACGCTGCTCAGCAGCAGCATCGCGACGATGCCCGCCGCCACCACCACGAACGTCGCCGCCATCGTCGCACCATCGACGTTGGCGCGTAGCGACGGCAGGGCCGCCACCACCAGCGTCACGGTCCCGACCGTAGACAGCATCAGCGTGTTGCGAGTCAGGGGGTTCGTGAACAACAGAATGATGAGCGCGCCGACCGTCAAAATGATGACGGAGAGGAGCGCCGGCGTGAACGCAGCAACCATATTCATCACCGTGGCCCCATGAATGTCTGGGAGACGCTGACCGAACTGCCAGCCAGCGTCAGCAGCAGAATGGCAGCCACGCCAAGCACTGACACCAGGATATAGCGGCTCAGTTGGCCGGTCTGGATGCCGGCCAGTGCCCCCGCAAGCCCGTAGCTACGTTCGGCTGCCCAATCCGACCAGCCGACATTCGGCTCAAGCGGTTCCTCGAAATGTTCCGCTTCGCCGTGATCGTCGGCACGCGCGGCAACAGCAGCCGGCTGGATGGCCGGTTCTGTGCGCCACGCCATGAGGCCGAAGCCCGCCAGCCCGAGCGCGCCAGCCGCCAGCCCCATCACGGACGGGAAGTGGACGGCTTCGGCCTCACCGACCGTCTCGCCGAGAAGGCGCGACAGCACCGGCACCGGCCACTCCAGATAGCCCAGCACCAGAGCGCCAATCGCGAGCGGCACCAGCGGCCAGAGCAGTTCGCCAGACGGCTTGTGCAGCTCTCCGAGGAAGCGGCGCGGACCGTGGAACACCCCGAAGAAGAGACGACCGCTGTACATGCCCGTCAGGAACACGCCCGCGAACAGCCCGAGCCAGAGCAGCGGCGGCATGAAATCGTGCCCCTGCGCCGCTTCCAGGATCAAGTCCTTGCTGAACGAGCCAGACGTCAGCGGCAGTCCGATCAGCGCCAGCGAGCCGATTAGGAAGGCGGCGTAGGCACCCGGCAACTCTTTGCGAAGCCCGCCCATGTCCGACAGCTTCTCGCGCCCGTGCAGCGCATGGATCACCACACCGGCCGTCAGGAAGAGTAGTGCCTTGAAAGACGCGTGTGTCACCAGATGGAACATCGCCGCGAACGGCGCGCCAAACCCGATACCCGCAAACATGTAGCCAAGCTGGCTAACCGTCGAATAGGCCAGACCGCGCTTGAAGTTCGTCTGCTGGAGGCTCAGGATGCCGCCGCCCAGCGCCGTCAGAATGCCGATAACGGCCGTCGCCTGCCCGACCGAGGGCGCAGCTGCCAGCAGGCCGTGGGTGCGGGCCATCAGGTAGACGCCGGCCGCGACCATCGTGGCCGCGTGGATCAGCGCACTGACCGGCGTGGGGCCAGCCATCGCGCTCGGGAGCCAGAAGTAGAGCGGCCCCTGCGCCGACTTGGCAGCCGCCGCAATAAAGATCAGCAGGGCCAGGAGCGGCGCGCCGCCGACGCCAGCGATACAGGGAGCGGTGCCCAGCGTCGTCAGGTCGCCACAGCCCATCGGCACCAGAACTAGGGCCACCAGCAAGGTTGCGTCGCCAATCGCGTTGGCCGCCAACGCCTGCAGGCCGGCACTGAGCGTGCCGGCCTTCTTGTTCAGGAAGGTGATGAGCAGGAAGCTGGAGATACCGACACAGGTCCAGCCGACCAGCAGAACGGCGAGGTTGCCCGCCAGTACCAGCAGCGCCATCGACGCGACAAAGAAGTCCAGGTAGCAGAAGAACCGGCGCTGCGCCACCTCCGACTCTTCGTCGGAGTAGCCGGCGCTGTGCCCGACCTGATCGGGGATGTACCCGAGTGAGTAAATGTAGACGCACGTGGAAACCGCGCCGACGACCGCCAGCATCAGCGCTGAGAGCGCATCAACGCGGAGGTGGAACGCGCCGTCAGGCAGGAACGGCAGCCAGCCTTCCACACGGAAATCGCCGTGCGCGCCGGTCGCAAGGGCCACCAGCGCCAGCACGAACATTACGGGCGGCCCGCCCTGGCTGGCGGCACCCGGCCGTTTGCCGACGCCGAGCGCACTCATCAGCAGGCCCGGCAGCGTGAACAGCCAGGCCCAGATCAGAATCCCACTCATCCGCGCACCTCCGCCGGCTCGTCGATGTCCACGCGGTCGCGGTCGCGGAAGAGAGCGAGCGCGATGCCGAGGCCGATCACCGCCTCAGCCGCCGCCAACACCAGCACGATCAACGCTGCCGACTGCCCGTCCACGTTGCCGCGGACGCGCGCGCCGAGAACCAGCAGAAGGTTCGCACCGTTCAGCATTAACTCAATCGACATCAGGACCGCAATCGGGTTCCGACGAATCAACGCGCCGGCTACGCCGATGGCGAGCAGAACCACACTGGTCGCGAGTACCAGAACTTCAGGATTCATGGCACGCGCTCCTGCCGTCGCCAG
>JBBQBU010000417.1:0-5502 GCA_038318015.1 Chloroflexota bacterium
CCCTGGAGCCATCTCACGCCGCCGGGCTGCCGCCACGGACGTGGGCCGAGTACGCTCATTGTACCGGCATCTGCCGTTGCTGTGTGGCCTTCGGCCCCGTGCAACCGCAAAACATCTGCCGCTTATGAGCAACGTTAGCACGCGCCAACGCGGGATGGCCTGTGCCATCATCGCTGGCGCTCGTCCACGCGACAGCCATACGCTGCCGAGATGCGGCACGGCAGGTGCCGTGGCGACCCGTGGCGACGACGGACGCCACATGCACGCACGTGGTCCGGGACACGCGAGGGCCCGCGTGCGCGCACGCGGGCCTGAGGATGCCGCTGCGGGCTACAGCGCGGGCACCGTCTGCGGCGCGGTCCGGGCGGCCTCCGGCGCGTGGGCGTACTCGTGGGATACCTGAAGCGTGAACCAGAACGTCGTGCCCTGGGCCAGGCGGCTCACCAGCCCGACGTTCCCGCCGTGCGCCTCCACGATATCGCGGACGATCGACAGACCCAGCCCACTGCCCTCTTCACGGAGTGATCTGGCGGTACTAGCGCGGTAGAAGCGGTCGAATGCCCGCTGCTGGTCCTCCGGTGCCATGCCGATGCCGCGGTCCCGAATCTCGACCCGCACAACGTCGCCCGTCTGACGCGCGCATACGTCGATCTCGCTGCCGGCCGGCGAGTAGTTGATGGCGTTGCTCAGCAGGTTCGCCAGCACCTGATGGATGCGCTCGGGATCAGCCAGGACCGCAAGCCAATGGTCAGGCAGGTCAAGCGTGTACCGGTGCGTAGTGCTGTGCACCCCGTACCCGGCGACGATGCCCCGGATGATCTGCGAGAGATCGACCGGCCGCGTCTTCAAGGTGAACCCCGGTTCTTGCAGCCGCGTCGCCTCGACCAGATCGTCCATCAGCCGCAGCATCGTTGCCGACGCCGTCTGAATGGCCGCGCTCATCTCGCTGATCTCCTGCGGGTGACGGGGGCGCGCGCCGCTACTGAGGAGTTCGGCGTAGCCAACGACGTGGGTCAACGGTGCCCGCAACTCGTGGACAACCGTCAGCAGCAGCTCGTCGCGCGCCGCCAGCGATGACGAGAGCCGCTCGACAGCTACGTGGCTGCCGCCGACCTCCTGGGCGAGGAACTCGGCACGGGCGTTCGTTTCGTCACGCCCGCGCACGGCGAAGGCAAGCCCGACGGCCAGCACCACCGACAGGCTGAGCGCCAGGGTCGCGGCAAGGTTGACTTGCCCATCCGGCCGCATGAACAGCGCGTTCACCTGTTCGGCGAATGATGCCGGCAGGTTTGCGTCGTCAAGCGCGACGACGAACGCCACGCCGCTCAGGAGCAGCGCGGCCAACGCGAGTATCTCGCCGGCCGACCGCAGCGTGCGGGCCGACGCCCAGGTTCGGGCCGGCTTGCTCACCGGAGCCGCGTGCGACCACGGCATCGGGAACAACCGGCGTACTTCATGTTGCTTCACGAACGATCCTACCTGTGTGCTGTGCACCCGTTCAGTGGCACACCGGGCGTGAAAGCGTGCAGTCGAATGCGTTTCGCCGCGCAATGTCCGTCAAAACGAGCACGGCTTGGGTACGGCAGCGATCGGCACCGAGCGCCAGCCCATGAGCGCGATCCGGCCCATTCGCGGCGTCGGTGGGCGGCGGCGCTACAATGGCAAGGAGCGGCATGCGGCCTGCACGAGCCAACTCCCTGCGTCAGCGCAGTGGCGGGGCGGTGCGACACGGCGCAGTGACGCTATCCCGGTCGGTGACGGTCGTCGCGTGAGCATTGTCCCGGAACAGGTAGATGAGGTCGCCCGGCAGCGCTGGGAGCAGGCTGCCCGCGAGATCGAGCAACTCAACCTGTCCGATCCGCTGGCCGGAGCCGCGCGCGCCGAAGCGTGGCTGGCGGAAGAGACCGGGGGCGAAGGCCGGGCCAGGGCGTTGCGGGCCGTGGCGTACGGCTTGCGATTTGCTGGCGTCTACGATCGCTGCGAGCCGCGCTTTGTCGAGGCCGAAGACGCCTTTGTGGCGCTGGGCATGCACGACGACGCCGCGCGCACCCGTATCGGCCACGTCGAGGCCCTGCGCTACCTGGGCCGCCTTGACGACGCGATTACGCTGGCGACGAACAATCTGGCCTATCTCCTGTCGCGCGGGCCAGATTTCGGCCTGGATGTCGCCCGCCAGCGCATTAACCTGGGGCTGGTCTACTGGCGGCGCGGCGACCTGGAACGCGCCATTGCTACCTTCGGCGAGGCGCGGGCCTACGGCGAGCAGGAGAACATCCGCGAACTGACCGCCACCGCCCTCAACAATATGGGGCTCGTCCTCAATGAATTGGGCCGCTACGGCGAGGCGCTAGAAGCCGGCCGCTACGCTGCTCGCGAGTACCGGGCGCTGGGTGCCCGCGAACGGCTGGCCACCGTTGAAATGAACCTGGGGCTGCTCCACATCTCGCGGGGCGAGTATGGGCAGGCGCTCGAAGCGCTCACGTCCAGCCGGGGCATCTGCCAGGATCTGGGGCTTGAGCAGAAGCGCGCCGCGGTTGATGTGGACCTCGCGCGGGCCTACCGCGCGCTGCGCCTGGACGCTGAGGCCGCCGAAAGCTGCGGCCACGCCATCGAGTCATTCCGCAAGCTGGACTTGCCGTTTGAATTGGCGACCGCCCTGCTGCTGCGCGGGCAGGTTGCCGAACGGCGCGGCGACGCAAACGCCGCTCGACGCGACCTCGGCGAGGCGCAGGCGCTCTACCAGCGCGTCAACAATCCAGCCTGGGAGACCATCGCAGCGTTGGCCGGCTTGCGGCTGGCCGTCGCGGA
Source organism: Chloroflexota bacterium (assembly GCA_038318015.1). Lineage (GTDB taxonomy): Bacteria > Chloroflexota > UBA6077 > UBA6077 > JACCZL01 > JADZEM01. The sequence goes on from JBBQBU010000417.1 coordinate 2,809, forward strand.
TGCCGGCCGCCACACGCTGCCGGCGCTGCTGGCCGAGGCCAAGGACTTCGCGGAGCGGCTGCAGACGCTCGGTGCGCCGGAACACGCCGCCGACGCCTCCCTGCTGATGGCCGACATCCAGGTGCGACTCGGGCAACTGGACGCGGCCCGGACCACGCTCCGCACGGCGCTGGCGCTCGGGGCGCAACTCGGTGCCGACGGCGTGCTCTACCAGGCGCACCTTGCCGAAGGGCTGATCCTCGAAACCGACGCCCCGGACGAGGCCCGCGCGTCGTATGAACAAGCCGTCGAACACCTGGAGCGGCTGCGCGCCCGCTCTCGCGCCGACGACCTGAAGTTGGCGGTGGTGGGCCAGGGCGAAAGCTTGTACGAACGGCTGGCCCGGCTGCTGCTCGGCCCGGTCGCCACCTATTGCGAGGCGTGCGCTCCGCAGCAGCAGCGGGCCATCAATACGCGGGGCCGCGACGCCTTTCGCTGGTTGGAGCGCGGCAAGTCGCGCGGGCTGCTCGAAGACACACGTGGCGATCAGGTCCGCACGTCGGCCCCCTCGCCGCGCCTGAGCGCCGCCCGCGAACTGGTGGCCGAACTGCGGGCGCGGCTGAACGCCGCCTACAACACGAAATACTCGCTGGATGCGCCGGCCGCGCCCGGCCTGTCTGCGGCGGTCGCCACGATGGCCCCCGTCGCCCCGACCGACGCCCTGGAGCGGCTCGAACTGGACCTGAGCCGCGCCACCCGCGACTTGCAGATTCTGATGCGCGGTGACGGTGCGCTCGACGTGGCGGCCCTGGTGGACGTGGAGCGCGTACAGGCCGCCCTCGACGACCGCACCTGCCTCGTCGAGTACGTCGTGCTGGGCGACGAAATCGCCTGCTTCGTGCTGCGCCGCGAGCATTTCGCCGTCTACCGCAACATCGCCCGGCGCGAACAGGTCGAGCGGTCGCTGAGCTGGTTCTGGTTCCATATTCGGAAGGGGACGTACGGCGCGGAGTTCCTGCGCGCGAACCACCGGTCGCTGTCGCGGTCGGTGGACCAGGCGCTCCAACAGCTTGGCGACATGCTCCTGGCACCCATCGCCGGCGCGCTGGCTGACACCGAGCATCTCGTGGTCGTGCCGCACGGTCTGCTCCACGGCGTCCCGATCCACGCGCTGACCTATCAGGGCGGCATCCTGCTGGACGTGGCGACGGTGTCTTACTCGCCCAGCGCGTCGGTTTTCGCTGCCGGGGCCGGCCGCCCCTCCCCGAAGATCGAGCGGCCACTCGTCATCGCGCCGGACATTGCTGATCTGCCGTGGGTGCAAGAAGAGGCGCGCCGCATCGCCCACGAGATCCCGGCGACGCTGGTGCTGTCGGGCCAGCAAGCGACGCTGGCCCGCCTGCGGAGCGAAGCGCCCACCCATGACTGCCTGCATCTGGCGACGCATGGCGTGTTTCGGGCGGACAATCCGACCTATTCCGCGCTTGAGCTGGCGGACGGCTGGCTGAGCGTGGGTGAATTGGCCGAACTGAGCCGGGGTCGCGGCCTCGTCTGCCTGTCTGCGTGCCACACCGGCATGAGCGGCGTCGGGCCGGGCGACGAGTTGATGGGGCTGACGCGGGCCGTCCTGGGGGCCGGAGCCAGCGCCCTTGTCGCCAGCCTGTGGGCCGCCAACGACGATACCGCCCCCGCCTTCATGAGCGCGTTCTACGCCAGCTTGCACGCCGGGCGTGGCCGGGCGGCCAGCCTGCGCGTCGCCGCCCTTGAGATGCGGAAGCGCGAGCCGCATCCGTACTTCTGGGCACCGTTCATCCTGGTAGGCGCACCCTAGCCTCCGCGCCGGGCGCGCGCCCTCAACCTCCGGGCACCCACGCGGACCCCAGGTGCCCGCCCCTGATCCGCCTCCGGGGGCCGGCTCGCCCGCGCCACACACCGTTTGTCGACATTTCGTCCTGTCCGGATGCGCCATGCACTATCGTGTGGCACGAACCCCCCGACGGGTGCCCAGGAGAGTCACAGCAAGCCAGGGAGTGGGCGCGGCTGAATGAGACAAGGGATCGCTAGATAGTCATTGAGTCGTCGCATATTTGCATATTACGCACCCATCACTGACGCAAAGTCATGCAGAAGTCTCCAGAAATTGCCCTGAAAAAGTGAACGGATCACCAGTCCGCCCGCCACTCAACAGACAAGAACATCTTGACGGCCGACTGCGGCCGTTGGCGCAGCCGGCACCCTCGCCCAAGTCCGGTAGCGCGCCATCTTTGAGGAGATTCGGCCATGCGGACACTTCGGACGCTTCGTGCATTTGCTTTCAGCGCACTGCTTCTCGCCACCACCAGCACGGCCGCCCTCGCAGGCGACGGCAGTGGCTACACCCTCCTCAATGCACCAAGTGACCAGACGATCCGTGGTGACGGCAGCGGCTACACCCTCCTCAACGCGCCGAGTGACCAGGCGATCCGGGGTGACGGCAGTGGCTATACGCTCCTCAATGCACCAAGTGACCAGGCGATCCGGGGTGACGGCAGCGGCTACACCCTCCTCACCGCGCCGAGCGACCAGCCGGTGCGTGGCGACGGCAGTGGCTATACGCTCCTCAACGCGCCGAGTGACCAGCCGGTGCGCGGCGACGGCAGCGGCTACACCCTCCTCAACGCGCCGAGTGACCAGGCGATCCGGGGTGACGGCAGTGGCTATACGCTCCTCAATGCA
>JBBQBU010000418.1:0-5498 GCA_038318015.1 Chloroflexota bacterium
GCGCCGACGCACCATTCTGAGGTCCGCGCCGACCTGACGTGTGTGCTCTGTGGACGCACCGCCGGCAAGGTGCAGGGTTCGAGCCTCCGGCCCTACACGCGCATGTCGCTCCAGGTTGAAGATCCCCAGCGTCTCGAAGCCGTTCGGCTGCTGCGCTGCCCCGCCTGCTCGGGGCGGCTCTGGCTCCAGAACCGCGAAGATGTCCGCGTCAGCGATCGGCCACTGAGCTCGGAAGAGCTTCGGCCGCGCCGGGGTCGGCCCCCGAAGATCCGGCGGGCGTCGTAACCGCAGTAGCACCGACGCCCGGAGCACGCGGTCCGGCATGGCCCGGCTCGGGTGTCTGCACGGGATCCTTGAACGTCGGGATAAACTTGTACCCCTTGCCGGGCACGGTCGCGATGAAACGCGGCTTCCGCCAGTCGTTCTGGAGCTTCGCGCGCAGGTTCCGGACGTGGCGGTCAACGATGTTGCTCTCGGACACGTAGTCCACGCCCCAGAGTGAATCGAGAATCTCGTCGCGCGTCACGATCTGCCCAGCGTGCGCCACCAGCAGGTAGAGCAAACTTTGCTCCAGGCCCGTCAGGTGAATCTCTGACGTGCCGGCGCGAACCTGACGTTGCATGATGTCAATCTCGATGTCGCCGAGCCGGATGACTGGGTCGATTTGGATCGCCTGCCCGTAGCTGCGCCGGGTGATGGCCAGCACCCGCGCCAGCAACTCTTCGGGCGAGAACGGGATCGTCATGATGTCGTCCACGCCCTGCTCGAACGCGGCCAGCTTCGTCCGCAAGTCTCCGCGCCGAGTCAGCGCCAACGTCGGGATGCGCGCGCCGCCACCTTCCGACACGTGATCCAACCGCTGCACGAGCCGCTCGCCGCCGATGTCCATGTCGATGACGGCAAGGTGCGGGTGCCACTCGTCCAGCACCACTGTTGCCTCATCGAGATTGAGTGCCTTGCGGGTCAGGTAGACGCCGTGATTGAGGGTGAACGCGATCACATCCGCGATCAGCGGCTGTTCCACCATGACCAGGACCCGGGCCTTGCCGCTCAGCGGAGACTTCTGCACGCGACTACCTCACTGCCAGCAACGTCGGCAGCCCACGCTGCAAGACACCTTGAGTCGTTCGAAACCGGCCATGCTCGTGCATTCTCGCACATTTTGGGCTGCACAAATCCGTTGCTCTGCCCGTTGTCAAGAACCTGAACATGTATTCGGCGCATACGGTACCGCACGATGACGATATACTCATGCCGGCGTGTTGGCGCGCATGCGATGGTCGCACGGGCGAGTATGCGGCTCTCGCGCAAACGGCACGCCCGCAGGAGGTGCCCCGTGGGTGAGAAACCACGAAACAAGGGAAGTGAAAAGACGCCGAAAGCCCCAAAACGCGGCGTCCGTCCACACGAACAGCGCGAACAGGATTCCGCCTTCAAGCCATCAGAGTCGCCCACGAAGCCGCCGGCCGACCGCAAGGCACCGAAAGCATAACGGCCAGCCTACCGTACGCAGCAAGGGGCAACGGTCGCGCGGGCGCACCTGCCCGACAGGGCAGGACGAGCGTCAGGCACCTGATGTGTGTGATGCTTCCTCCTGGTGGACGGTCGTGCAGCGCACGACGGCCAGGAGATGCACATGAACGCGCTTGCTGATGCGCTGACCGATCGGAATGTGCGCGGCGACCTCGTCTGCACCCAATGCGCGCGGGTAGCTGGCACCGTTCAGGGGGCGAATGTCCGCCTGGCGAAGACGGTGGCGCTGCACGTGCAAGATCCCCAACATGTTGACATGGTGCGGCGGTTGCGCTGCCCGGCCTGCTCGGGGCGGCTCTGGCTGCAGGATCGCGAAGAGGTGCCTATCGACCCGCTCGCGTTCGACCGCGAGGCACTTCGCCCTCGCCGGGGCCGGACTAGCAAGGACGCGCCCAAGCGCTGATAGCTTGCATGAGTATTTCCTCATGCGGAATGCCCCAGGACATGCCATGGTGTGCATGGTGCGGTTTCTCTCGCGACGCGCTGGCGACTAAATCGACAGTCGCAAAGGAGCACCGTTTGCGAGAGACCGGCACCAGGATGGTCCCGAAACTCGGGAGCAGAGGTGCGCGGCCATGGCAACCGAAGAATGCTACGTGCAAGCACAGTACGAGGTAGTTCCATCGGCCAACGGTGTGACGAGTGCACACCGTGGCCATCAGCCGTCGCTCACGCCACCCACAGACGCCCACGCGGCCGCCCTGGGGCATGAGAACGGACCGTCCGACGGGGCCGTGAACGCTGCGTCAGGCGCGCATGCTGACCCCCGGCTCCGTCTCGTGCCGGATGATCTCGCCGGGGAGGTTCCACGGCCGGGCCGGGGACACGCGGAAGAGTTCGGGCGGGTGCTTCGAGGGTTGCGCCCCGACGATGAGCGTGGGGCAGCCAACGGACACGGCCAGGCATCGACGCTGGCTGAGCGCATCGTCGCGACCACCGGCGAAGCGCTGCTGGTACTCGACGGGGACTTCCGCGTGCGCCAGACCAATCCCGCCTACGACGAGTTATTCCGCCTCACGCCCGAGCAGTCCGCACAGCAGGACTTCTTCGCGCTCGGCGGCGGCCAGTGGGACGCTCGGGGGCTTGGTGCACGCCTCCTCGACGTCCTCAGCGTGGATAGCCGGCTGGAAGATTTCGCCGTTGAAGGCGACTTCCCAACGGTGGGCCGGCGCACAATGGTGTTGAACGGCCGTCGGCTGACCAGTCCGGACGGCGAAGCGTTGGTGCTCCTGACCATCCACGACACCACCGACAGCATGGCGACCGAACAGGAGCGCCGAGACTTTATCCTCCTGCTCGCCCATGAGTTGAAAAACCCGTTGACGACGATCATGGGGTACGTGCAGTTCGCCCAGCGGCCGACGGCCGACCGTGAGGAGGCGCTTGCCGTCATCATGACGCAGGCGGAGCACCTCAACCGTCTCATCGAGGACATTCTGGCCGTCTCAACGCGCGGAGCCGCGCAGCTGCGCCTCACTGTTCAACGGTTGGATCTGGCGGCGCTGGCCAGTGCGTCAGTGCAACAGGTGCAACACCTTAGCCCGGCCCGCACGGTTCGCCTCGAAGTCCCGAACCGGCCGATCTTCGGCCTGTGGGATGGCAGCCGGCTGTCGCAGGTGTTCGCCAATCTGCTCGGAAATGCGATCAAGTATTCGTCGGCTGGCAGCGAAGTGGTCATGCGTCTTGACGAGCATGGTGCCGCCGCGCACGTCAGCGTGCAGGATCAGGGTCGGGGCATCTCGCCCGACGATTTTCCGCGCCTCTTTGATCGCTTCTATCGCGTGTCTGCCACAGCCCACAAGATGCAGGGGCTAGGGATCGGGCTCCACGTCGTGAAAACGCTGGTCGCGGCGCACGGCGGATCGGTCAGCGTCGAGTCCGTGCTCGGCCTGGGGAGCACATTCCGGGTGACGCTCCCCATGGTTCCGCCGCCGCCCGCGCCTCCAGCTTCTGCCACCTGACCGCTTCTCGCACGACAGCGCGTACGCTGCAACCAGCACCATAGGCTGAAGCCAATAGCATCTATTGATACCAGCCGACCCATCCGGTGTGTTGACCACCTACGTCCACTATCTTGCCCGTCGCGGTTCTGCTGCGGCGGCCTCTGGCGCATCCGAGCGACTGACCAGTCAACTGGAGGGCACGCGGGGGAATTGTTGCCTGTCCGACCTCCTTTTTGTGTTGGCGAGCATCGGCCAGTGCACCGCATGGTGCGACGCGGAGGACTCTGTGCCGCAAGATCGCCCCAGCCCGGCCCGGCCTGGCGCGACGGCACGGGCTAACCGTCGCGTCTCCGGGCAGTTGAAGCAATGCCCGCTTTGGAAGGCCGTGAGACGAGGCATGCTCCGAGGTTCCTCCGCTGGTGGTGTGGGGCGGCGCTCCGCCACTTCGCGTAGGGTGTTCGGAGGCCGGCCCGGTTACGAGGCCTGGGGACCCCGTCAGCATCGGAGACATGGGCGACCAGCCGGCCGGGCAGCGCTACTCGCCGGTCTGGCCGTCCGTCAACTCGCGCAGGATATCGGCGTGGCCATTGTGGCGCGCGGTCTCCTCGATCATGTGGACGAGGATGCGCCGCAGGGAGTGCGGTCGCTCGGGGCTGAGCGCCATCGTCTCGGTGGAAGGCGCGGCAGCCACAATGCCCTTGGATTCGGCGATCTCGGCGCGGTAGAACGCGATGATGCCGGCACCGGTCTCGTGCGGCTCGATGCGGAAGTCGGCCCCGGGGTCGCCGCTGCGCCACGGGACCGAGAGCGGTCGCCCCATGAACCGAATCTGGAACCAGTTCCGCTCCACGTACGCCATGTGCTTAACCAGGCCCAGGAGGGTCATGCCAGACGGCGTCTTCTCCTGAGTGAGCTGCGCGTCGGTCAGGCCCGCCACTTTCCAGAGCAGCGTATCGCGCTGGAAATCAAGGAACGCTTCGAGCAACTCCTTCTCGGGTCCGCTGGCTGGCCGGGCTTGCCGCTCCTGCCCGGTCAGGCTGAACACCGGCGGGACTGGCACGTCAGCCGGGTGCTGGCGATCATCGTCGGTCATCTCGTGGCCTCCACAACGGTTGTCCAGTCGCTCTACGCGCACGGCGGGTTTGGCGGCTGCACCAGGCGCACTCAACGCGGCGTCAGGGCGGTCGTCAGCCCTCGCTCGCAACGCTGACGGCTTCCATCAGGTCGTCACGCAGGTGCCCCAGCAGCATGGCAAACTCAGGGCCGTCACCCAGGGCCGAAAGGTGCGCCAGTTCGTCGAGCAGGCCGGGTGCGTCCGTCTCCGCGTCGGACTGTTGCAGCGCAAACAGCAACGGGAATGTCGATGCGCCGCCTGCGCCTGCCGCCCTAGCGAGTACGGTCTGAAACGCGTCGTCTTCCAGCGATCGCACGCTGATCTCACCGATGCGGATTGCTACCATCTGTCTGCTCTCCCTCCCCCGGCGCGACCAGCCCAGACCGTACCCGGATCACGCTGTGCATCGCCAGTGCCGTAGGTGGCTCTGACATTTCGCGTGCCGGCGAGCCGACGGTGGCCGTCGCCTACAATGCTGGCACCGAGCTATGAGGGATCGAGCCGTGGCCGACAGCAGCAAGAACATGAGCGTGCGGGCAGAGCAGGGGACCGGGCCAGACCAGAATCTGGTGCGGGTCAGCCGCGACGGGCGCATCGGCCCGTCGCCGGTCGCCAGCCGGCAGGAGCTTGACGAGCATTCGAAGCGCATCCAGCAAGCTACCGCGCCGCCGGAACCGCCGCGCCGCTTCGAAGTCGCGCGCCGCACCGACAATGAACTGATCCTGTTCGTCACCGAACGCCGCGAAAGCTGGATTGTCTACCCGCCGCGCTCGCAGTACGAGTTCCTCGACCGCCGATCAGCCGCGACTGTGCTGGTGGAGCACCATCCCTGGGCACCGTATTCGCCTGTCGCTATGCACGAGGTTGAGGCAAGTACCGGTTGCCGCGAGCATGGCGTCGCCTGCGGC
>JBBQBU010000419.1:0-5487 GCA_038318015.1 Chloroflexota bacterium
TCGACGAGGACGCCGTGCTTGACAACTGGCTGGCCTCTTTAGACCTCAGCGAGTTTGAGCTGATCCTCGGGCGGCTGGCCGACAACCAGCTTGGCGGGCGCTTCCTGCTGGAGCCGACAGCCTGACAAACGGCACGCTTAGCTATTGCAGCACACCCGCTGCCCCGAATGGCATCATGCTCTCATCCAACTGTGGGAGCAGACGCATGATCACCACTGGCGGCGGCATGGGTGGCCTCCCCCAGATTAACAGTCCGCAGGAACTGGTGGTCCTCCTGGTGATCGTCGGGGTGCTGATCTGGCTCGGGTACCGCTTCTTCTCGAACTAACACGAAGCCCCCTCCCGCACACCGGAGAGAGGGCTTCTGGCCGCCAGCCAGTGCGACGGCGGCTTAGTTGAGCGTCTTCGCCAGCGCGGCGATCCGGTCCAGCGCCTTCTGGATGTTCGGGATCGAATTCGCGTACGACAGCCGCAGGTAGCCCTCGCCGTACCCGCCGAACGCCGTCCCGCTCAGGAGCGCCACGCCGGCCTCGGCCAGGATCCTGTCGGCCAGCACCTTGCTCGGCAGTCCCAGCCCCGTCACGTTCGGGAACACGTAGAACGCGCCGAGCGGCTTCTGGCAGGTGATCCCCGGAATCGCGTTCAGGCCGTCCACGATGTAGTCGCGGCGCCGCTCGAACTCCTCCACCATCTGCTCGACGCAGTCCTGCGGGCCGGTCAGCGCGGCGATGCCGGCCATCTGCGTCGCCGCGTTCGTGCAGGACACCGAGTTGACCGCCAGCCGGTCGATGTGCGGCATCAGATCCTCAGGGAAGATGCCGTAGCCTAGCCGCCAGCCCGTCATCGCATACGTCTTCGAGAAGCCGTCCAGGATGATCGTGCGGTCTAACAAGTCCGGCTCGGCAGCCACGCTGTAATGCTCGCCGCTGTACAGGATACGCGAGTAGATCTCGTCCGACAGGATGTAGCAGTCGTGGTCGCGCAGGACGTCGGCGACGGCCTCAATGTCCGTCTTGTCCAGCATGCCGCCCGTCGGGTTGGCCGGCGAGTTCAAGACCACCAGCTTCGTCCGTGGCGTCAGGCGCGCGGCCAGATCCTCGGCAGCGAACGTGAAGTTCCGCTCCTCCAGGATCGGCAGCGGCACGACCTTCGCGCCCACCACCCGCGCCATCGACTCGTAGATCGGGTAGCTCGGGTCAGGGACGATGACCTCGTCGCCCTCCTGGCAGAGCGCCATGATGGTCCAGAACATGATCGGCTTGCCACCGGGTGCCACGCAGACGTTCTGCCGGCCGACGCTGATGCCGCGCGTCTTCGAGATGTAGTCGGCGATCACGTCCCGAAGCGCCGGAATGCCCAGGGCTGGAACGTAGTGCGTGTAGCCGTCACGCAGCGCCTGGATGCCGGCCTCGGTCACGTGGGCCGGCGTGTCAAAGTCTGGCTCTCCGATCTGGAGATGGACGATATCCCGACCTTCGGCTTCCAGGGCACGGGCACGGGCAAGCACATCAAACGCGCTCTCCGTGCCGATGCGCGACATGCGATCCGCGAGCTTCATCCAGGGGTCCCCTTCCAGGTTGAGCGTGCGAGCCGGCGCGCCACGAGTTGGTGCGCGGCAGGAGTCCGGCGCTGAACATCGGCCGGTCGTTCTTCACGATCACGGCAATTCTACGACGCACCGGCCACGCATCGGCGCTGGGGCGGTGCCAGAGCGGCATTTCAATGGCACAACGCCCCGCCGAGGTGGCTGGCAGCGGCCCATGCAGCAGCCCAACTCCTGCCAGATCCATCGGGTACCAGTCCGCTGCAACGGCAGGCGCACGAGCCGGTGTTGTACGTGCCAACGGGCGGGCGCTGACGGCATGGACTGACGGCAATCGGACATGAAGCGGCCTCGGCCGGCTGCACAGAGGAGATCTGACGATGACCCTGATCCTCGAATCACTGGCGATCGACTGCGCCGAACCGCAAAAGCTGGCAACGTTCTGGTGCGCGGCGCTCGGCTACCAGCAGCAGGACAGCAACGATCCCGACGAGATCAGCATCACGCCAGCGAACGGGCAATGGCAGCAGTTGCTCCTCCTCCGGGTGCCCGATGGCAAGACCGTCAAGAACCGTCTGCACCTGGACCTGCGTCCGCAGGATCAGGCGGCCGAGGTCGAGCGACTGCTGAAGCTCGGGGCGACGCGCGTGGACATTGGGCAAGGGCAGCCGACCTGGGTCGTCCTGGCGGACCCTGAGGGGAACGAATTCTGCGTGCTCCGTGCGCTGACGACGTAGAGACGAGGCGCCGGAGACGAAGGACGGGCGTGCCAGCGGCACGCCCGCAGCCCCATATGGCCGTCGGCGTTGGCACCGGCCAGCGCCGGTCAGCCGGCCCCGACCATCGTCGCCATCATGTTCGGCACCGTTCGGAACAGCGCCGCCAGCCGCGGCACAATCACCGGCAGCGACAGCGCCAGCGCCGTCAGCCCCAGCATCATCTTGGCCGGCATCTCCAGGGCGAACAGGTTGAACTGCGGCGCGACCCGCGAGAGCAGCCCCAGGCCGATGTCGGCCAGCATCAGCGCCGCCATCACCGGCAGCGCCAGCTTCAGACCCGCCGAGAACAGCCCGTTCGACAGCATCATCAGCGTCTCAAGCGAGCCGGGCAACCGCGTCACTGCGCCGACCGGCACGATGTCGAACAGTTCCCGCAAGCCGATCAGGAACAGGTGGTGGCCGTTGATTTGCACGAACACCAGCAGCGCGAACGCCGTGATGAACGTCTCGACCACGCCGGTGCCGCCCTCGAACAGCGGATTGATCGTCTGGGCGAACGAGAAGCCGCTGTTGACGCCGATAAGCCCGGCCATGAACTGCACCGAGCCGAAGATCAGCGTGATGGCGAAGCCGGCCAGCAAGCCGACCAGCAACTCGGCGGCGACTTCGAGCGGGCCGACCTCAGCGGGCGGCTGGTAGGGGCCACCGACCGGAAACAGCACCACCGTCGCGAAGAGTCCCACGCCGATGCGCCCCGGCAGCGGGATGCGCGCCGACCCAAGCAGCGGGTTGAACGAGATTGCCCCGAGGACACGGATCGCCGCCAGCACGAAGTACGTGACGTAGGAGGCGGCGAATGATGCAAGCTCGACGGCCGGGCCGCCGGGCTGCAAGTCGGGGACAGTGGTTGGCATCAGTTCGGCATCAAGACGGTGTTCGCATCAGCGGTAGGTCGGCATCGGAACGGTTGCCTGCCTGGGTCAGCGTTGGGGCTGCTGCCAGCATTGGGCGTACGACAGTCTGCGGGTTCTCGTTAGCGCACCATCGCCGGCAGCATGGTGAACAGGCCAGTGGTGTACCCCACAAGGCTCTGCATCAACCAGGGGCCGGTGACGACCAGCGCACCGAAGACGGCCAGAATCTTGGGGACAAACGTCAGCGTCTGCTCGTTGATCTGCGTGAGCGCCTGGAAGACGCTGACGAGCAATCCGACTAGGAGGGCGGCACCCATCATCGGGGCGGCCAGCATGACCGTCATCAGCAGGGCGTTGCGGCCGATCTCAAGCGCGAACATTTCGTTCATGGGTCTACCCTTCAGGTGTCGAACTGGTCAATAGTGCGACGGGTCAGGTTCCGAAGCTGGTCACGAGCGAGCGGGAGATCAGGTACCAGCCGTCCGCCATCACGAACAGCAGGACTTTGAACGGCAGGGAGATCGTCGTCGGCGGCAGCATCATCATGCCCATCGACATCAGGGCGCTGGAGACGACCATGTCGATGACGACGAACGGCAAGAGGATCAGGAAGCCCATCTGAAATGCCGTCTTCAACTCGCTGATCATGAAGGACGGGATGATGACGTAGGTGGGCACGTCGTCCGGCGTATTCGGCTGGGGCAGCTTGCCCAACGAGATGAACAGCGCCAGGTCGCGCTCACGGGTCTGGCGCAGCATGAACTCGCGGAGGGGGGCGCTGCCCCGGGTGATAGCGTCGTTCATCGACAACTGGTTGTCCAGGAACGGCTGGAGCGCCTGTTCGTTGACCTGTGTCCAGACGGGCGACATCACGAAGATGGTCAGGAAGATGGAGAGGCCGAGGATGATCTGATTCGGCGGTAACTGCTGCATGCCGATGGCGCTGCGGGCGAACGACAGGACGATGGCAATCCGGATGAACGAGGTCATCATCATCAGGATGGCCGGGGCCAGGCTGAGGACGGTGAGTAGGAGCAGGAGCTGGACGCCAACAGCCATGCTGTCGCCGCCCTCCGGCCCGCCGACCTGGACCCGTACAGACGGCAGGGCATCGGTGCGAGCACCGGTGGTTCCACAACCGCCAAGTAGAAGTCCGAGGCCGGCCAGCCCGAGCACGAGCAGGGTTGCCCGTGGGCGTTGCCACCAGCTCCTTCGCCTCCGTACCACGGCCCGAGTGCCGTGGCCCATTCGATACTCCAAAGTCACATCCATGTCGTTGCGGTTCCCATCCGTGGGCTGGAGCCGAATTCCTCGTCATGGTAACGGCCTGCACGGCAATCTTAACAGGGCTGAACGGCCCGATTCAGACAGCCAGTCGGCCCGCTGGGCGGCAGTACGTCCGTACCTGTCAGTAGCCGCCCGAGAATAGACCGGGCAGAGCCGGGTCGTGTGGACCGGGCGTAGGCGGGTGGTGTGTACCACCCATCGCCGGGCTGTGTGTACCACCCAGTGCCGCCAGACGTAGACCACGGACCGTGGAGGCTGGCGGTCGTTTCCTGCGAGCAGGAGGCTCGAAGGAAACGGTGGAGCGTCTACCGATGCAGTACCTGCGGGATCTAGTCTATCGGCTGCGGCAGGGTGAGAGTGAGCGGGCGATCGCCCGCGACCTCGGGCTGTCGCGGATGACGGTGCGGAAGTATCACACCCGGGCGGAGGAAGCCGGGTTCCTCAAGGCGGAGGTGGCGATGCCGACGCCCGAAGCGTTGGCGACGACGCTGGGGGTAGCGATCGAGGCGCCGCGCACGCCGTCGGGCGTGGAGCCGTACGCGACGGTGGTGGCGGAGTTGCTAGAGCAGCGGGTCGAGGTGATGACGATCTTCGACCGGCTGCATGACGACCACGGGTATCGGGGGAGCTACTCGTCGGTGCGGCGGTACGTACAGCGGGTGCATCCCCAGCCAGCCCGGGTGACGGTGCGGGTGCACACGGGGCCAGGCGAAGAGGCGCAGATCGACTTCGGGGCGGCCGGGCCGTTCGTCGATCCCGCGAGTGGTCGGGCGCGGAATGCCTGGGTGTTCGTGATGACGCTCGGGTACAGCCGTCACCAGTATGCCGAGCTGGTGTTCGACCAGACGGTGCGGACCTGGATCGCCTGCCATCGCCAGGCGTTCGTCTGGTTCGGCGGGATGCCGCGTCGGCTGGTGATCGACAACCTGAAGGCCGGCGTGCTGGAGGCGGCGCTGCATGACCCGGTGCTGGGAGAAGCGTATCGGCGGATGGCCCAACACTACGGGGTCGTGGTCAGCCCGAC
>JBBQBU010000420.1:0-5487 GCA_038318015.1 Chloroflexota bacterium
ATCCCAGGCTGCCCAGTCGAAGTCAAGGAACCATGATCGGAACTGGGCCAACTCCTCGTGTGACAGTGCCTGCACCTGCCGTTCGAGACGCTCAACGGAACTCATAGATGCACCGCTCGTGTGAAGTGTACCGCTGCCGACCGTGCGCTAACTCAGCATAGGTGCCGCACATGTTCAGTGGCAGGGTATCATCAAGGACAGGGCGCGCGGCGCGGCGGCTCACGCCATGTCACGCACGCCAACCGCACGGTGGAGGGGCCATGTCAGGCTTGATTCAGGCGGTACTCGGGCTGGTCGGCCCGCTGATCTTCCTCGCCGTCATCGCCGTCTGGTTCTTCACGGCCGCCGTCAAGATCGTGCAAGAGTACGAGCGCGGCGTCGTGTTCCGCCTCGGGCGGCTGGCGGGGGCACGCGGCCCCGGCCTGATCTTGCTGATCCCCAAGATCGAGCGCATGGTCAAGGTTGATCTGCGCGTCATCACCCTGGATGTGCCGGCACAGGAAGCCATCACCCGCGACAACGTCACCGTCAAGGTCAACGCCGTCGCCTACTTCCGCGTCGTCGAGCCGACCCTCGCCATCGTGTCAGTCGTCGATTACCGCCGCGCCACCTCGCTGATGTGCCAGACGACCCTGCGGAGCATCCTCGGGCAGGCGGACCTCGATACCCTGCTCTCTAAGCGCGACGAGATCAATACCGACTTGCAGCGCATCATCGACCAGCAGACTGAGTCGTGGGGCATCAAGGTCACGTCCGTCGAAGTGCGCGACGTGGAACTGCCCGAGACGATGCAACGGGCGATGGCCCGGCAGGCCGAGGCCGAGCGCGAGAAGCGCGCCAAGCTGATCCACGCCTCGGGCGAACTGGCGGCGGCCGAGCGCCTCGCCGGTGCCGCCGAGATCATGAGTTCCGAAGAGGGCGGCTTGCAGCTACGCTACTTGCAGACGCTGACACAAATCGCCAACGACCGCCAGGCCACCATCCTCTTCCCGCTGCCCATCGACATCACGCGCGGGCTGATTCCCGACGTTGACGACAGCAGCCACAACGGTACAGCCCCCGTTGCACCTGCCGCGCCCGCGCCGTACATCGAGCGCCCCGCCCCTGCGCCCGACCTCGGCCCCCGCCCCTCCTGACGCATTCCTGGATGACGGTCATCATTCAATATCATACTGAGCCTGCGAAGGATCTCACGGCTGAAATCCCATACGCGTGATGTTCGAGGGAGTACTGAGCGCCGCTGCTGCAGTCGTGTCATCCCGCGCCCGCTGCTCCGTCTCCGGGACGTGGCGGCTCACCCGTGCCTGCCCGACACCCTACGAGCGGGCTTCAGCGGCCTCTTCAGCGGCGGCGGCGGCGGCTTCGATCTCGTCCTTCGCCAGCCGCAGCCGCACCAGCGACTCTCCGACTGACTCGATCTGATAGCGCGACACTTCCACCGTGTCGCCGCCGCCAAACAGCGTCCGCAACGCGCCGCCCACGCGCAGCACGAACCCCTGCAAGTTGCCGCTCGTGCTGTCGAAGCGCAGGTCGTCAATCACGCCGATGTCGTCGCCGTGGCGGTCCAGGACCAGTGCGCCCTTCGTCAGCGTCACGCTGTCCGGGTTCTCCGTCGCCTCATCCTCCGGAATCATGATCGGCATGCCGCCCATCATCGGGTCAACAGCGATCGGCCAGATGTAGCCGCTGGACGGGAAGCTGTACCCATCTGGCGCGGCCCAGGTCGAGGCCGGCGGGCCGTATTGCTCGGCCACGTAGTCCGGCAGGTGCTCAAGCTCCTGCTTCGTAAGCATCAGCGTGATAGCTTCGTCGTCGTCGTGCCGGCTGCCGCGCTCGATCTCCTGGCGCGGTACCAGGATGTCGCGGCCAAAGACCGCCCCAGTGCGGACCACGATGTCGGTCACTTCGTTCGTCCGCGGATCGACGACCGCGCGGTCGATGTGGCCGATGTCCTCGCCATCGCTTGCGCGGACCTTCGCGTCCAGTTCCAATCGCATTGTGCTGCTCCTCCCCCGCTGACCCCACCCCATCGTGGCGTCAGGCGTGACGATAGACGCATACGCACGCCGCGTGCCGTGACACACGGTCAGCAGCGGACAATGATGGCGTAGCTGTATCTTGGCACCATGCCGCGCGACAGCCGACGTGGTACCGTCTGCACGTGATGACACATGATGCGTCGGCTGAATCGAGTCTGCTGCCCGCAGGACAGCCGCACGCGGCGGGCCAACTCACGGGCACCGGGCTGCCGCTCTACCGGCGCGTCCTCGGGGCCGACTGGGACGCGCTCGATCCGGCCGTGCAGCGCGCCCACGATGCGACCGGCGACCGGCACGCGACGGGCACCTTCGCCATCACCCGGTCGCCCAACTGGCTGTATGGGCTGATCCTGAATCTGGCCGGCGTGCCGGCAGCATCGGCCGAAGCCAGCGTCTCCCTGCTGGTGGAGCATGACGGTCCGGCTGAGTGGTGGCATCGGACGTTCGGCCATCAGCCGCTGCTGTCGCGGCAGTATGCGACGAGCGGCGGCCACCTCGCTGAGCAGTTCGGCCCCTTTTAGTTCTGGTTCTGGCTCGGGGTGGACAACGGCACCCTCCGATTCCGGCACGCGCGCCAATTCCTGCGCCTCGGGCCGCTGCGCCTGCCGCTGCCGCACTGGGCCGCGCCGCACATCGCCGCGCGTGAGAGCGCCGGCCACTCCGGGGACGAGACATCGCTTGCCGTGCGCGTGACGACATCAACGGCTGACTTGCTGTTCGCCTACGCCGGCGTCGTACGCTGGAGCCGCGCCGGCCAGCCCGACGCGGACCCCGCCACCCCGCTGCATTCCAACAGCACGAATCTCCCCGCGATGCCCAACGACCAGGAGGATGCCCGCCGATGATGACCACGGTACTCTGGCTGCTGGCCGTCCAGGGCGTCGTCGGGGCGTTCGACACCGCCTACTTCCACGAGTGGCGCGCCCGGCTGCCGGCCGGCGGCAAGCAGACCGCCCCCGAGTTGCAACTGCACGCCTGCCGCAGCTTCCTGTACGCCGTCATCTTCGCCACACTGCCCTGGCTGGCATGGCACGGCTGGTGGACGCTGGTGCTGGCCGTCGTGCTGGTCGCGGAGATCATCTTCACCATGTGGGATTTCATCATCGAGATCGCGGTGCGGAAGCCGCTGGGCGACGTCTATGGCGGCGAGCGCGTCACCCACGCCATCATGGGCATCGTCTACGGCGGCATGCTCGCCTTCCTGATCCCGATTCTGTGGGGCTGGTGGCAGATGCCGACGGCCCTGGTGCCCCTCCCGATGAGCGGCCGCGGCCTGCTGGAATGGGCGTTGCTGGTGATGGCGCTGGGAGTGTTCCTGTCCGGTGCGCGCGACCTATACGCCGGCCTGGGGTTGCCCGGCGGCGGCTGGCCGTGGCCGCCGCCCCGCACGATCCCGTAGTACCTACCGGTATGGCCGGTAGTACCCACTGGGTACGGAATGCTGCGGTGCTGGGCCGGAACCGCCGTACACTTCGGCAGCCGACACCGTGCGAACCATGCACGTCAACAGCCCTATGGACCGCCAATGTACCGGAGGATGCGTGACCGCGGATGCCCCCTCGTCACACACCGCCCCTGCCCTGCCCGAGCGGGGGGATTTCGTCAGCACGGCGTTGTGGCATCAGGACAACGAACACGTCCTGGTCGTAGCCTGCCCTGACCCCCGCTTCCGCGAGGCCCGCGGCGAGTTCATCGCCGAGCGGTACGGCCTGCGCCGCTACGACCCGCTGATTTTGCCCGGCGGCCCCCAATCCGTCCTCACATCAGCCGACTATTTCCAGGTCGTCCGGGACATGATCCAACTGCTCGACAATGCCCACGGCTTTGAGCGCATCATCGGCATATCCCACCACGATTGCCGAGCGTACAAGGAGGCGTTCCCGGACATCACCGAAGCAGAGCGCCGGACCCGGCAGATCGCCGACCTCCGCGAGTTCGTCACCGTGATGCACGAGCTCGTGCCGGTCGTCTCCGTCGAAGTCTACTTCTCTGAGCCGTTCACGGGGCGCATCAAGATGGTGACGGTCTGATAAGATGCGAGAGGCGCTACCATCGGCGCAACGGTTCAGAGAGCATGACGCCAGGGTGAGCGTGGCGATGTAGCACCACACACGGAGGGCACAGCACATGGCAGAGCCGTCCCCGTGGCAACAGGTTGGCGGCAGCGCCGCCGAGGTGTATGAGCGGCTCCTCGTGCCGGCGATGTTCGCGCCCTGGGCACCGGTGCTGCTGGACGCAGCGGCGGTCGGCCCAGGTGAGCACGTCCTTGACGTCGCCTGCGGCACCGGCGTGGTGGCGCGGCTGGCCGCCGAGCGGGTGGGCAGTACCGGCCGCGTGGTCGGCCTTGATGTCAACGCCGCCATGCTGGGTGTCGCGCGTTCGCTACCGCCGCCGAGCGGTGCCGTGATCGCATGGTGCGAGGCCAGCGCACTCGGGATGCCGCTTCCTGACGCATCATTCGACGTGGTGTTATGCCAGCAAGGGCTACAACAGTTCGCAGATCGACCGGCGGCGCTGCGAGACATGCGCCGGGTGTTGCGGCCGGCTGGTCGGCTGGCCGCGTGTGTCTGGGGCACGCTTGCGCGCAGCCCAGGCATGGCCGCGCTGGTTGGGGCGCTTGAGCGGCATGTGGGCGCGACAGCCGCGAACAACCGCCGCGCCCCGTTCGCGCTTGATGATGCTGACGCGCTCCGAACGCTGGTCGAGGAGGCCGGCTTCTCCGCAGTCGCCGTGCGGACGCTGCCGTTGACGGCGCGGTTCGCATCCGTCGAGACGCTGGTGGCCGCGCAACTGTCCGCGACGCCGCTGTCAACCCTCGGCGGCGTCACGGCAGAAGCGCACGATGCGCTGGTCAACGACGTGCGCGCCGCCCTGCGCCCCTACCTGACCGACGACGCGCTTGCCGTCCCGATGGAGGCCCACGTTGTCACCGCGCGGTCTGCGCGCTGACAGACATGCCGATGCAGCACGCCATTGAACGCATCATGCAGGGGCAAAGCGACGTCGCAGCATCGTTCTTGCCAGGGGCCGATTCGCGCAATTCCCGGGAAGATGGTGAGATCGGGTATTTTGCTACATCCGGTGTGCCTACTTCCACGTAGTCCTACACAGCATGCGTTGAGATTGAGGCGTGCCCCTTCACGGACGTGAGGCGGGCACGGAACGGTTGGGGAGCCGTTCAGCAGCCCAAACACGCGTTGGCCAAACGAAAGTTTGTCGCAATCGACTCGACGAAATACTGGACAAGGCTGCCACGACACAGGTACACACTCCCCATGCCGTCAGCGGCGTCCGAACCACCTCGGACCGTCGCCGCTCTCCTGGCCGGTGCTGTCGGTCCCCCTGGACAGTGCTGGTATACTGCGGTGGTCCGTGCTTGCCACAGGCGTTCGTCGCCGTGGGTTCGTTCCGAGGATAGGACGCGGATCGTCTCCATGAAGTTGCTGCT
>JBBQBU010000421.1:0-5471 GCA_038318015.1 Chloroflexota bacterium
GGGCTGCAGCTGCGGGTGGACTGGCTGTGGCAACGGCCGCTGCCGTCGCTTGATGCGGCGCTGGCCGACCTGCCGCCAGTCTGACCGACCGGGCGCACCCACCCGTCGGCCCGATCAGCCGCGGCCGATGAGCGCGTTACCTGCTGTCTGGATCAGATCATCCATCTCCGGGCCGTACAGGTCGCGCGGCTGGAGCACCAGCCGGTGCATGCCCCGCCGCCAGGAGTGGTCCCCACCACCTGCCCCGGTTCTGGACAGCGAGAAGGCGGGACACCGCAAGTGATGCCCCGCCTTTACGGTTTGCGATCAGCGTCTCTTGGTGGCTAGGAACCCGACGTTGCGAACCGCCAGTCCGTCTGCAACTCGCGTCCGGACGTGTCGCGGATGCGCGCGTGCAGCACGTAAGTGCCGGCATCGCGCGGGACGACGTTCCAGCTCCAGGCGCAGGGCCGGGCACCGCCGCAGTCGTACGACTGTTCGCCGAGGTGCGCCATGTCGTCAACGTGACGGTGCTCAAAGACCGGGCCTTCCGCCCACCACCAGACCCGCTCGATCTGTGCGCCGTCGCCCTTCACGGCGACCATCAGCGGCGCGTTCAGGGCCGGGTTGTCGGCGGACTTCCAGAGTTCGACGGTCAGACCGTCCTGCGTCACCGCCGCGCCGGTCAGAGACGGATCGGTACCGACGCCGTTCCAGCCGTTGTTGTTGTTATCGTTGCCGTTGCCGTTCCAGTTGCCGTTGTCCCAACCGTTGTACCGGCACTTCTTCTGCTTGCGCGGATTGCTGCTACCGCACAAATCTTCTGGGTCGTCCTTCTTGGCAAGGGTTGTCTGGACATCCTCTGTCGCACCCACTGACATGGACGCCGCATCCGTGGCCGACACCGGCAGCCAGAGCATCGGCCCGACTACCAGAAGTGCGGCGACGAGTGCCCGCCACTTTCGACGCATCATCTCGCCCCTCATTTCTCTTGATCGATCATACGTGATGCCATGATCCACACCGGATCCCGCACGAACAGGGCCAACGAGCATCGTCGCGCGGGTAGAATCATGCATCAATGGAAACGAGACAGAAGGACATCGGTATCGGGACGTTCCGTCAGTTGAGATGCGTCTGTAATGCGGCTACCCGTCATCTGCGACAATCGGGCAGTGTGACCGTGCCGCGAAAGTCCGTGTCGTCTTGATGCTCCCTGCCGCTCACACCCCGGCGACGCTCCGCATCCTATCCCTCAACCTGTGGGGCGGGCAAGCCTACGAGCCGTTGCTTGCCTATGTGCGCGAGCGAGCGCCTGAGACGGACATCTTCTGCTTTCAGGAAGCCCTCGATGCGCCGGTGCTGCTGTCGCTGGTATGTGGCTTTAGAACGACACTATACCGCGAGCTTGCGGACGCCCTGCCAGAGTTCGTTGGAGTGTTCGACCCGGTCGTGGGCTGGGACGAGCCGGCCGCCGCTGGACCCACGGTGCGCGTATCATTCGGGCTGGCGACCTTTGCGCGGCACACGCTGCCGCTCGGGGCGCGCCGCGCCGCCTCGATCATCGAGCACGAAGACACCCTGGACGCAATTGCCGGCATGCACCGCATCACGCGTCGGCTCCAGTTGACCGAGGTGCAGCTACCGGACGCAGCGCTCCTGGTCGCCAACTTCCACGGTATCGGGCGGCCGGGCACCAAGTTGGACACTGACGAGCGGCTCGCACAGTCGCGGGCAATCCGGCAGGTGCTGGCGGCGCATGACGGGCCGGTCGTGCTGACCGGCGACTTCAACCTGTTGCCTGAGACCGAGAGCGTGCGCCTGTTAGAAGATGGTCTACGCAATCTCGTCATGGAGGGGGCAATTCCGACGACGCGCAGTCGGATCAATCCGTACTACGGCACGTCCCAGGAGCAGCGGCACGCGGACTACACGTTCGTGTCTCCGGGCCTGCGGGTGGCCGATTTCCAGGTGCCAGATGTGGCCGTCTCCGACCACCTGCCGTTGCTCCTGACGCTCGACCTTGCGCCAGCACCGGGCGCACACGAGGCAGGCACGCCCTCCTTATAGCCGCTTTCACAGTCTCACGGCGTCGGAGTGCCGCGGTGGTTTCTCCGCCGTTGATGGGGTCACGTACTCAGCAAGCCCTACTGTCATCCCTCCACTGCGCTCGCAAGCTCGCTTCGGTCGGGATGACATGAGAGGGCAAGCATCGCCAATACTCCCGCACCTGGCTTTGGACGTGCCGGCCGCCGATCTGACGGGATTCCGGCCCTGGTGCAACAAAACGAGTGCCCCCAGACATCTCATCAACAGAGAGCGCGCCAAGGCGAGTCGGCCGGCGGTGGCCCGTCCACCATTGGATCATCCGGACCGTGGCCGGCGTCTCTCCCTGCGAATCCGTTGACGTGTAGTCGTTGATCGCCGCCGCGTAGCCGGGCCGGCCGCAGCATGGCGGCCGGCCCGGACGGTGCATCGCCGCGCCGATAGTGTCAGGAGGCCCAGGTGTTCAACCCTCGGACGTTTGAGAACGCCCGCCCGGACGGCTTCCCCGTCCTCGAAATCATGCCCCAGCCCGCCAGCCAGCCCGACACGCACCCCGCGCCGTGGCCCCCCGAGTCGGAGCAGGCGGGCCGGCCGCCACGCTTGTTCGTGCCGCTCCAGCGCACGGACCTGACCGGTGAGGTCGTCGGGCCGGTGGCGGCGCTGCGCCTGTCCCAGCGGTTCAGCTTCACCCGTGAGCAGTGCCCGCGCACCATTGAGGCGCGGTACCGTTTCCCGCTGCCCGGAGACGCCGCCGTGACCGGCGTGCGGGTGCGCTTCGGAGAGGTCGAGATTGTGGCCGAACTGGCCGAGCGTGCCGCCGCCGAGCAGACGTACCAGACGGCCCGCGACGAGGGGCGGCAGGCGGCCCTCATGACCTGTGAAGCACCAGATGTGTTCACGCTCCAGGTAGCAGGCCTGCGGCCCGACGAACAGATCATCATCGACACCCAGTATGTGCAACTGGCCCGCCCCGAGGGCGCCGGCTGGACGCTGCGGGTGCCGCTGACGACGGTGCCCCGCTACGTCCGGGCCGACGAGCGCGGCGCGCCGCACGCAGGGGGCCAGCCGCTGGCCGTGTTGCGTGACCCGGGGCACCGTTTCGCGCTGGGGCTGACGTTCGAGGGGGTGCAGGCTGTCGCCAGCCAGACGCACGCGCTGGACCAGTCGTCTGAGGACGGGCGGCTGCGCGTGCGGCTGGCCGATGGCGACGTGCTGCCGGATCGCGACTGTGTACTCACCTGGCTGTCGATGTGCTTGCTGAATCGGCCGCTGCTCCAGGTGTTGCGCCACGACGAACTGGCGCACGCGGCGACCTGTGTGCTGGTGCTGGTCGCGCCGCCGTCAGAACGCACAGCGGGCGAGGCCATCCCGCGCGAGGTGATCCTGCTGATCGACCACTCCGGCTCGATGAGCGGCCCGAAGTGGGAGGCAGCTGACTGGGCCGTCCAGAATGTGCTGGCTGGCCTCACTCCGGCCGACACGTTCAACGTTGGGCTGTTCCATTCCACCACGCGCTGGTTCGCGAAGGGGCCGGTGCGTGGCGATGCGCGGGCGCTGGAACAGGCGCGGGCGTTCCTGCTCCAGCACAAGGACAGCGGCGGGACCGAGCTTGGCGTCGCGCTGGAGCAAGCGCTCGGGCAGCAGCGGGACGGCGACGGGCGCGCCCGCCATGTGCTAATCGTCACCGATGCGGCCGTCAGCGACGCCGGCAGCGTGCTGGCCCTGGCCGAGCGCGAATCGGTGCGGGCCGCCCGCCGGCGGGTGGACGTGCTGTGCATCGACGCCGCCCCGAACAGCGGCCTTGCGCTGGAGCTTGCGGAGCGCGGCGGCGGCATCGCCCGATTCCTGACCAGCGACCCCGACGCGAACGACATCGCGACGGCGCTGGACGACGTGCTAACCGAGTGGACAGCACCGGTCCTGTGTAATCTGACGCTGGAGGTGGACCGGCCAGACGTGCAGGCGGCAGGCCGCCGCGTCAGCGCGGCCGGCTCTGACCACAGTCGTATCGACCTGGGCGACGTGCCTGCTGGCCGGGCGGTGTGGGTCGCCGCGCGGATCATCGGGGAGCCGGCCAGGCCGCTGACCATGCGCTTGCTGGCCGATGGGCAGGAGTTGGCGACCGAGCGGCTCGGTGCTGCCGAGGCGGCGACCGCGCAGCCCACGGCTGCCGACGCACGGGCCAACCGGCCGGCCGTGGCGGCGCTGTTCGGGGCGCGGCGGGTGCTCGACCTGGAGCTTGCCCAGAGTTCTGGCCTGCCCGTCGAGGAGCGGCTTCGGCAGCTTGGGTACGACCCGGCCGAGGTGCTGGCGGCTGGCTCCGTGACGGACCCGCCCCCGCTGTACGCGGAGAACGCCCGCACCGGCACCACGGACGCCCTCCAGGCGCTGCTGGTGCTCGAGTCGCTCCGCTACGGCATCGCCAGTTCGGCCACGGCGTTCGTGGCGGTGCGGCAGGAGGCCGGCCAGCGCGTCGAGGCGACGGTGGCCGTTGCAAATGCCCTGGCGGATGGCTGGTCGGACGGCTTCCTGATGCCGCGCGTAGCGGCTGGGATGGGGGCTGGGGCCATGCCGCTGATGGCGTTCAGTGCCCCGCCGGCCTTCAGCCCCGCACCTGCGCCGCCGACCGGCTTTGGGTTCCCCAATCACGAACGGCCCCTGCCCTCGGCCGAGGCCGCTCCTGGGAGTGGTGGCGGGCTGGACCTGGGGGCGCTCGCCAGCGCACCGCTCGATCTTGCGCGCGGCCTGACGCGCCGGCTTCGGAAAGGCGGGGCAGGCGGCGGGCGGAACGACACCGGCGGGCAGCATATCCGGGAGATGGCGGCCCAGCCGGTCGATGTCGGGTCCGAGGCTCCGTCAGCGGACCCCCTGGAGGCCGTGTTCGCAGGCGTACCACCGTTTGCTGGTGGTGAAGCCGTACTGTTCGACTCGCGCACGTCGACGGGGCGGCTGCCGGACGGCGAGCGCCTCTCACAGTTGCGCGTGCGGGTGGCCACGGGCAGCGGGGGCGGGGATGCTGGCCCCGTTGATGACGGCCTACTGCTGGTGCTGTACGTGGACGATCTGGCGGCTCCACGCGCCCGCATCCGCCTGACCGATCTGCTGCGCCAGGGAGGCACGCGGCCCCTCAATGTGCGGTACCAGACCGGACAGACCGTGCGGTTGGTGCTGCTCGATCCGCGCGGTGCCTGGGCCAGCGGCGCGCCGGCCATTGAGGTGATGCTGGCCTAGCAGGGCGACCCTGGCCGGGGGTGGACGAATCTGCCCCCTCCGCGCGCCGGCACCGCGATGAGCCGGCGCGCAATGACGGTGCCTGCACCGGCGTGGGTAGCGTGGTGGACTGGCGCGGTAGTGGAGCGCTTCGGCGCGTGTCCCTTCCGGGCGCTACTGTCCCGACGCGGCCATGCCCCGTTTCCAGCCCCCTCATCAAACCGCGCACGCGGTTC
>JBBQBU010000422.1:0-5465 GCA_038318015.1 Chloroflexota bacterium
CGTCGCCCTTCAGCGCGCTGGCGTAGGCGATATCGGCATGGCTGACTTGCAGCCACGTCAGCACCACGCGGTCAACGAGGAACCGCTCCAGTGGGCTGTCACCGTTCTCTAGGAGGTCGCGGCGCATGGTAGCGGCTTGCCGCTCGTAGCCCTCGCGCACCAGTTTGTTTCGGCCCGTCATCGCTTCGAGCCACGACGTTTCCACGCGGTTGCTCAGATTCCCAACGTAGTCCCACAGGCCGGACTTGTCCAACAGAGGGCGCACCTCTACGAGTGCCTTCGCGTCGCCAGCCTGGGCCTTCTCGAGCAGCTTCGGGAGTTTCCGAGCCTCATCAGGCGTCAAGGCTTCAGGCTGTGCCGTAGCCGTCTCGTTCGGATTCGTCACGTCGTCTTCTCCATGTGCCCCGGTCATGACGGTGGAAGCCGGCAGTCAGCAACTCCACGGCTGCCAGCCCATCAGCCAGGTCGTCCAGCTCACGCGCCGACCGCTCAAGGTCGGCCCAGTGGTCACGTTCCGCCTGTAGCTGCGCGCGCTCGTCGGCTCGCTGTTCTCGCTCAATCTCGTCCGTCTCAGCGGCCAGCATCCCGAGAACGCCGCCGCCCAGGTACTCCTTGACGACCCGTCCGCCCACACGTTTCGAGCGGTAGTAGTACGTCTGGTTCCCGCGCTGTTCCCACGGCATCGTTGTGCTACATCTCCTGCAGTGCGCCGGTTGGACGGTCGTCAGCCGGCCACAGTTCATGCGGCACCGTTGGCTGCTCGCAGGCACGACAGGCAGTTCCGACGTTGACCGTCCTCAGCCGGTCCACTGCACGACGCGCAGACGACGCGGCCGGCGTCGTCTGACAGAGAGCCGCAGCCGGCGCAGCGCCAGCCCCCGGCGTCGTGCGGCTGCCGTTCCAGCGCACGGCAACCCGAGCAGCGCCACGCTGTCGGCCCCGAGTGCGCCGCGTCACGGCTGACGACCACTGCATCAGGAATCGGCCCAACCGACCCAATCGGCCCGCCAGCATCAGGCGTACTCTGGTCAGTCGTGGCGTTTGGGCCGATCTTCTGGGCCGATTCTGAGGGAACGCCGCCAGAATCGGCCCCAAGAATCGGCCCGGTGTTCGCGTGGCTCCAGTGTGGGAGCGTCGTATCCTCACCGGCACGGGCCGATTGGGTCGATTGGGTCGATTCGGGAACTGCACCAGCTTCGAGGATGCCGACGCCCAGATGAAGCACGTTGCGCCGCTGGCCGTCAAGCTCCCTACGGACCGTATTGCGGCCACGTTCACGCTCGGCAGCCACCAGCAGGCCACGCTCGCAGAGGCGCTTCGCGAGCGTCTTCTGCAAGATCGGCAGTGGATCACCGGACACGTTCCCGATCTCCTGAGCCGCGACAAACGAGCCTTCCGGATCAAGATACAGGCCGGCGTCGTCCACCCAGCCGATCCGTCGCCCCTGCGGCTGCCACTCGTCGCGCGCATAGTCGCCGGTACCAAAGGTCCGCTGACGCCAGCCCCATGCCTCGGGTCGCGCGGGCGGGTCGCCGTTCGGATTGGCAATGTGGGCGCGGCCAGTGGCAACGGCTGACGCCACCAGTTCCAAGAAGCGGACGGTCGGCTCACTCCCGCGCTGATGCTCAACCTGGGCTGCCGCCGCCTTGCCGAGCGCCGCCCAGACCTGCAGCCACAGCGCCGAAGCGTCCGATTGCGTCAGTGCGCCCGCGTCAACGGCGTACGAGAGCCACCAGCGCCAGCCGGTCGCCAGATTCGCCACGATCTCGGGCGTCCGTGCGTGAGAGCCGCTACCGCGCGCTGCGCTTCGCAACGCCTTCACGTCGGCGCTCCATGCCGCTTCCAGCTCACCCGCCCGGCCGGCGAGCCAGCACACATAGCCGGCCATCGCCTCCGCGAAACGTCCGGACGCAGCCGCCTCCTGGTGCGCCGTCAGGTCGGATAGCCGAATCATGCCCTTTTCGATCTCGATAATCAGCACTCGCGCTCGCGCCGACTGCCCGCGCGGCACGTCCTCGCCAGTCGATATGACGATGCCGCGCGGTGCGCGCGCCGCCCGCACGCTGGTGTCGGAACGAAGCCGGTGGCGGCCGGCGCTATTGCCTTGTGCCCGCAACAGGCGGTCAGCATCGCGGTGGAAGCGTTGCACGTCCGTCTGGCTGCCAGTCGGCGCGAAGTCGTCCACCACTAGCACGGCATCTTTCGCCAGGAACGCCAGACTTTCCAGCGCGTTACCGGTCGATGACCACGTACCCGGCAGGTTCTGCCGATCCATGCCGGCCCCGAAATGCTGCTGCACCAGGGCCGCTAGTTCTGACTTCCCGAGGCCGGTCTGCCCGGCGATGAAGAGTCCGAAGTCCGCCCGTCCCAGCGCCGCACGGTAGGCAGCGCCGAGCGACGGAACCGTCACGCAGTCGGGTGCCACGTCGAGGACATGCAGACTTGCCCGAACGGCTGCCGCGAGTGCCACACCGGCCGGTGGCGTCGGCAGCGCGTATCGGTCCACCGGAGGCCCGAGCGAGACCTCGACACCATCAATCGGACCGGCTGCGCCAAGTGCCCCGCCAGCATGGAGGTAGGCGTGCCGGCCGTCGATGGTGCGCCAGCCGACGTGGGCGTAGACGGTGCGCTCTGACACCTCGCCGCTCAGTTCCTGAATGGCGGCACGGGCACGGTCGCGCAGTCCGAAGCCCGGCTCAACGACGGCCCCGGACCCGAGGTATTTGATGGGCCATGCCATGACGTGAAACGAGTCGGCCGGGAGCAGGAAGCGGGACGTACGCCCGCGTAGACTGCCCTCAATCTCGATCTCGCGCCGCGACTCAGCGCCATCGTCCTTCACCACATCGGCCACGATCCGCGCCGTGAAGTTCGTCAGCCTGATCGGAACGGCCCCGTCTCCGGTTTTCTTGTTCCAGTACAGACCGCCGTCTCCTGCGACGTACGCGGACCCGGTATCGCTGCCGATCCTGATAACGGGCGTCCGGCCAGTCCTCTCCAGTTCATCGACGATGCCCGAGTAGTTCACTTCGCCACCGTCCGCACGGTCGCTGTACTTGCGCCAGCCCAGCGAGGCATCACGTTCAGCCAACGCCGCCACGACAGTGTCCCGCGACGCGCCAGCGTCAAAGAGGACGCGGCCCAAGAGAAACAGACTCTTCGACCGGTCGGCCTGACCGTCATTGCCCGTCTCTACCAACTTGCCGGACCACCGCTTAAGCGCCTTCCCGATGAGACGCACCGGCGGCTCACCACCGGCAGCCGGAGCGGCGGCCCGCCGCTTGACCCGCGCCTTTCGGTCAACGACTGCCTGCGCGCGTTCCACTACCAGTTCCACGGCCCATGCAGGGGCCGGCGCGAGATCATCGAACCCTTCAACGAAGACACGAGTACCATTCGCATGACGCCCGTGAACGACGGCATAGCCGGCGGACAAGATGTCGAGCGCCCGGCTGGTGCCAACTTTCGTGACGCGGAATGCGGGGCAGTCCTTCGGCCGGCGGTAGAGATAGCCAACGTTGCGTGAGTATCGCGTGGCGGTCGCAGGCAGGCCGCGCTCACGCGCATCGTCGAGTGCTGCGGCGCTGTCCGGGTCCACGAACAGTAGGGCCGCCCGCCCGAGATCAATCCCCACGTTGGCCTGCGGGTACTGCCCCCACCAGCGCGTGATGGTCGCCGTGTTCGTTGTCGCGCTGTCAACGCCCTTCGATACGAGCGACCCAATGGGTGCCTTCCCGATGTTCTTGCCCTCGTGCGGGCGGACGGTGCCGTCCTTCAGGCGCTCACCAGGGCAGACACACGCACCTGCATTGTCGGGGTAGCATAGCGGCAGGACTGGGAAGCTCCGCCGGGCAGCATCAATCGCGACCGACAGGTTTGAAGAGTCGTCGGTGTTCATCGCGCCCCCTCCCGCGACCGGCCATCAAGGTGTTTCAGCGCCGGACGACGGGCGGGATCGTCCAGCACATCGTCGCCGCGCACGTAGGCTTCTACGACGGCGCGGCGGACGTAGTTCCGCCCGCCGTGCTGGACGAGCCCGGGCAGATCGCCACGCCGCGCCCACTCATAGGCAGTCGTCGTGCCGATCCCGAGAATGACACCTGCCTGAGTGACAGAGATCAGCGGCTTCAGCCGCACATCGGCGCTCACTCGCCCACCGTGCGCGCACGGTGCATGTCAGCGGCCGTCAGCGGTAGCGCACTCGACAGGTCACCGGCTGCGAGCTTGCAGATGAGCAGCCGCAACAGTTCTGAGCGGCGAAGACCCACCGCATAGGCAAGTGCGTCGAACTTGCGCGCGTGACCGTCCGGCACCCGAACGGAGAAATGGTGCCCGTAGATTTGGCCTGACATCGCACCTCCCGCGCCGGGAAGCGCCGAGAGTGCCCCGCCAAGCTAGTCTGCCCGTATTCCGTCAAGCCGGACCGCTAGATTTCACATGCTGACGGAAGAGTAGGCTACGCTTGACCGCGCACCCGGCGGCGCACCCGCCGTGGTCGCTAGGCCCGAACGCTCGGCGTGGAACCAGCTCAGCAAGCAGGCACGGGTACCAAGTCGGTCAGCTTGCTCACTCGTTGTCGCGCCGTGTGTTCGGGCTGCCTCAGATCGTTGCAGCCATTCTACGGCTATCCTGCCCGCCGGTTGTGGTTCATCCGCCGCGCAACCCGCCGGCTTTGGACGCATGTTTCTAAAGACTTCCCATTTCTTGCGCGGGAAGACGTTGCAGTGTGTTTTCACAGCATGTTGGGATGCGCTCCGCTGCGGGCACAACCGGTTGAATGCTTCGGGTCCGTAAGCATCGCGTGACAGACCCGTACTCGCCAGTGAATCTGCTGCTCGATCTTCCACAAGCAGTTGTGACCTACTTGGAGCGCCTAGTGCGCTCGTAGGTCGCGAGTGTGGCGATCATGGTGGTGTCGGCCTTCAAGCGCCTTCGCGACACGGCACGCTACGCTCCTCACGGCGTTAGCCTGCGACGCGCCTGCGTCAATCCTGGGGGCACGCTGCTTGTGCCACTGACGGCCCGACTAGTGCGACGGAGCGTCGAGCGCCCAAACGCCTTTGGAAGATTGCAAGTCCGGCAGTTAGTTCCTTTGGGCGGCGTCAGGTGGGGGAATCTCTCCTGGTAGAGGTGGGGGAACAGGTGGGGGAACGGCCCTCGAATGACCTCGAAATCCCACGGCTCCGGCCGCAAGGTGGACACCCGCTACCAGATAGAAGCGAAGGAACACGCAACGGCCCGAAACGTCCTCGTCGGCCTTCTAATCCGCAGGTTGTAGGTTCGAGTCCTATCGGGGGTACCGCTGCTGACCAGATAGAAAACGCCCCGCTCAGGACGACCTGAGCGGGGCATTTCTTTGATAGGTGGGGGAACTGGTGGGGGAACTGGGTTCAACTCGCCTGTTTTCGGGCAGCCGACACCATGTTTTGGAGCCTGTCCGCCGCATCCTCATCCATACTTTGCAG
>JBBQBU010000423.1:0-5456 GCA_038318015.1 Chloroflexota bacterium
CGTGCCGAACAGCACCGCCGGCTGGGCTTCGGCGAGCTGGCCGCCGGTGACGAGGAGCGTCGCACCGGCGAACGCCAACCCCGTCCCGAAGGCGCGCCGCCAGCCCAGCACCTCGCGGAACAAGATCCAGGCCAGCAGCGCCGTCAGCGGGGGCCCGGTCATCTGAATGAGCGCCGAATAGGTGGCAGGAACGAAGCTCAGGCCGAGGGTGTACAGCAGGACGCTGACGCCGGCCCCACCCGCACCAATCAGGATCAGCAAACGTAACTCACGGGCCTGAAAGCGCGGCGACCGGCGCTGAAGGATCATGAACAGCGGCAGGTGAAACGCCAGGACACCGAGGCTGAACCGCACCAGCACCAGTTGTGTGGCCGCGACCTCTTGCATCACCACTTTCGAGATGACCGTGTTCCCGGACCAGATCAGGACGACCAGAAACAGCAAGAGATGGGGCACCCAGCGACGCCGAGATTCGCCAGACCTGGAGAGCATGTCGAGATTCTAGCGGAGCGGCCCGAACACCGCCCTGGTAGCGTCGCGTGACGGCACGGCCAGCAGCGCCAGCACCGCGCCGGCCAACGCCACGGCGGCGAGTGCCAGCATCGCCACCGTGTAGTTGCCGGTGAGGTCGTAGCCAAGCCCGCCGACCATGCCACCGAGCGCGCCCGAGCCGATCACCAGCGGCCGGGAGAGCCCACGAATGGCACCGACCGCCCCTCTGCCGAAATAGTCCGCCCAGACCGTCGCATCCAGGGCGTCCCGCGCGCCACCAATGACCCCATACACCGCCACGTAGATCAACAGCATCCACGGCTCACGAACCAGCAGCGCGCCGACGCAACAGGCCGCCACCCCGAGCGACGCGATGCTGAACACGATCCGGGCCGGCACCCGCTCCACGAGGAAGCCCCAGACCAGCGTGGACCCCGTCCAGATGAAACCGTAGAGGCCGATCGCGCCGGCCACCGTCATGGGCGAGAGGCCGTTGCCGGCCAGCAGGGCCGTCTGATGGGTCGTCAGGCCGGCGCCGGCGAACTGGCCGGCGCAACTCGTGACCGCGAGCAGCCAGAAGATCGGCGATCGCCGCGCCTGCGCAGCAGTCCACTCGGCCTGAGCCGGGAGCACCGCAGCCACGCCCGCCAAGGCCGCCACAGCCGGCCGCTCCGTGTCGCCGTCCGGCCGCAGCCCAAGATCCTCCGGCCGCCGCCGCAACAACACCGCTGCCAGCACCGCCAGCAGCAGCCCGGTGCCGCCCCCGACAACCAGCCACGCAAAGCGCCAGCCCGGCCCCTCGATCATCCACTGGATCAGCGGCACCAGGAGCATCACGCCGCAGGCGTTGCCCGCGGTGGTGATGCCAAGCGCCCGCCCGCGCATCCGCACGAACCAGTTGGCAACGGCCGTTGTGGTGGCGAGATTGAGCGCCGCCATGTCAATAGCCCTGGCGGCACCGTAGGCCAGGAAGAACGCCCACTCGCTGCTGACCGCTGCCGTGGCGCTCAGCGCGACGGCGACGCCAACACCGCACGCCGTCAGCGCAATCCGAGCGCCAGAGATGTCGATGAGCCGCCCAACGAACGGCGCGAGGCTGGCCCCGATGATGGTCCCGACACTCAGCGCGCCGACGAGCACAGACCGGCTCCAGCCCAGGTCGTCCGACATCGGCGCAATGAAGACCGAGAAGCCGGCGGGGCCGGTCAGTGTCGCCGTGAAGCCTGCGATTGACGCCACGCCGACGACGACCCAGCCGTAGAAGAACGGTAGCCGTCGGCCTGCTAGATCAGGGATCGTGACTGTCCGCCATCCACGTTGACGCAGGCCCCGAGGATCAGGCTGGCGGCGTTGGACACCAGGAAGGTCACGGCGTTCGCGACCTCCTCAGGCCGGCCGAAACGGCCAAGCGGCAACTCCGCCTTGACGAACGCAGCCATCGCCTCCGGGTTTTCGTCCACGCGCCGCTGCCACGAGCCACCCGGGTGGATGATCGAGCCGGGGGCGACGGCGTTCACGCGGATACCCTTCGGCGCAAGCTGCCGCGCCATCGACTTGGACAGGGCATTCTCGGCCGCTTTCACCACGTTGTATGCTGGCCTGCCGCCCCACTCCCGCCCGAAGATCGACGAGATCATGACGATGGCCCCGCCGCCCTGCCGCTCCATCCACGGCACCGCCAGCCGGCTGGCGCGGATCGCCGGCCAGAGCGTCAGGTCGAACGCCGCCGACCAGTCCTCGTCGGTCGTCTCCTGAAACGTCTCCTTGCCGCCGCCGCCCACGTTGTTCACCAGGATGTCGATGCGACCGTACCGTTTGCCCACGGACGCCACGAACGCTTCGAGCGCGGCGGCATCTGTCGCATCCGACGCCTGCGCCAGCACCTCAACGCCGAGCGCGCGGACCTCGCCGGCCGTCTCTTCCAGCTTGTCGGCGCCGCGTGCGGAGATGCCCAGGCGGCACCCTTCGGCGGCCAGCCCCAGCGCGATGCTACGCCCGATGCCACGGCTCGCGCCGGTGACGATGGCAACCTTCCCCGTCAATCCCAGGTCCACGTGCTCTCCCTTGTGCGCTGGTCGGTGCGCTGCGTGGTACGCCAGTGTCTGCGCCGGCCCGCTGCGCCGTAACTGTGCGCGGTTGCAATCAGGCTAGGTGCCGGCGGGCGTCCGCTGCCACCGGACGCGCACGGCGTCTACGGGCAGGTCGGCAGCCTCGCCGCCCGCCGAGATGAACTCCCAATACTCCGGCCACATGCGCGGATTCCGCAGGAAACGGATGATTGGCGGCGGCTCGGCGGCGGCCAACGTGACGGTCAAGTCGTCGCCCTGCTGCGCCAGACTGTAGCCGTTCAGCAGAAACTTGGCGTATTGCACGGCGGCCTCGTCGGTGTGGAGCCATGCGACAAACTGCTCGTGATCATCGCGGCGGTCGGGCTTGACGCGGCCCCGCCAGATTCGCGTGCGCTCCATGCTCGCCTCCGTCGTGGAAGGGTAGTTCGTGCACCGCACCGCTGCAAGCGAACGCGAACGGCGGGGTGCCCTTCAGACTTCTGAACCGCGCCCGCACGTCGGCGTCAGGGGGCGACGCGGGCCGAGCCGGCGGCGGGTTCGGCCGGGCGCGTCGGCGTTGTGGTCGCCGTGCTGCCAGTCGGGCCGGGCGAGGCAACCTCAAGAAACGCCCGGCGACCACTGGTCCGCAGCCGCAACGCGATCTCACCGCCGGCCGGCGTGAATCTGACGCTGCACAAGACAGGTAGAAACCGCACGGGGCGCAACATGCCAGCAATGCAGCCCGCGCGGCCTCACGTGGCTATGCAACATCGCCGTACACGCACCCGTTCGTGTTCAGGAAGGTGCGAACGGGAAAAGGTCAGTTGGTCGGCGGCAAACCTACGCGGCGGTCGGTCCGGCGCAATCGTCGGCGGCGTCCAGAGCAATCGTCGTGATGCGCGTGGCGAGCACTAGATCCTGCACCATCGCGTACTGCTGCGGCGTCAGGGACCGACGCAAGCGCCGGTCGATCTGCGCGGCGGCCTCCGTGATGTCCTGCACGAATTCGCCGGAACCATCCTGGCTCGTTCCCATCGTGGCCGGGGAGGTCATCGTCGCCGTCGCAGTGCCCACCGTCGTCACCTCTTCGTCTGTATCCCGCGTGGCATGCACGCGCCTGTCTGGTCAGGCTCGCTGACCCGCCGCCATAGCGGCTTGCTCTCACTTATGCACGCGCCGTGCCACTCCGCCGCCGTACGGAATCTTCGAGGCACCGATTCGCGATCCGTTACCCTCAACAGGTGCTCAGTTTCCTTCGACGCGCAATAGTTACGCTGACGGCTCTGGGAAGCCTTGCGCTGCTGGCAGCGCTGGCCGTTGCCCGCCTGACACCGTTTACCGGCTGGTGGCCGGTCGAGGCGCTGGACACATTCGCGCTCTACGCCTTCGCGCCGTTTCTGGTGCTGCCCGTCCTGGCGCTGCTGTTCTGGTCGCGCGCCCTGACAATCCTGACCATTATCGTGCTGGCCTTCTTCGGACAGCAGTTCGGGACGCAGACGCTCGGGGCGGTCGGTCTGCTCGCGCCGGCCGCCGTGACAGCCCAGGAGAGTCGCCCGCGCGTCCGCATCCTGACCTTGAACCTGCACTCCCCGAACAGCGATCCGACCCAGTACGTCCCGTTGATCCGCGAGTTGAAGCCGGATGTCATCATGTTGCAGGAGGTGACGGCGGCGTTCGAGCGCGCGTTTGACCGGGTGCTTGGCAACGAGTACCCCTACTCGGTGCGGGCCGGCACCGACACCGCGCACCAGGGCGCCGGTACCTGGAGCCGCCTACCGCTGGCCGAGCGCGAGGTGCTCCGCCCGACCAGTGTCGTTGACGATGACCACGAGAACAACACGATGCACCGCGTCAGGCTGCTCGCCGCGCCGGGGCAAGATGTCTGGCTCTACAACGTCCACCTTGCCAACCCGGCGGCCGGCAAAGAGGGACGACGGATGCAGATCATGGGCCTGGACAGCTCGGAGCGGAACGACGAATTGGCGTGGCTGATCCGCGAGACGGCCAACCTGCAGCGGCCATACATCCTGGCGGGCGACTTCAACAGCGCGGCCGGCAGCTACCCACACCGCCACTTCCCCACGGTCTGGCGGGACGCCTTTGGCGAGGCCGGACGAGGCTTCGGGTACACCTTTCCGTCCCCGAGTACGGTGGGCGGCCGGCTCCGCACCTTCAGCGCGCTGCTGCCGATGCTCCGTATCGACTACGTGCTGACCAGCCCGACGCTGGAACCGGTCCGCGCCTGGACCGAGCGCGTCCCCGGCACTGACCACATGGCCGTCGTTGCGGACGTGGCGCTGCCGGCCGGGCAGTGATGCCGCCGCCCAGTCTGCCCACGCCCCGCTCCTGGCCGGCCGCGAGATGAGTACACTTCAAGGAGCCACGGCCGCGCGGCGGCGACCAACGAGGCGAACGACCGAGGAGACAAGCACGTGGACGCGTTGAAGATCCAGGAGCTTCCAAGCCTCCGTAGCCCCATCTTGATCGCCGCGTTCGCTGGCTGGCCCGACGCTGCGGAAGTCGCATCAGGCACGGCGCGCTACCTGTCGCGGAAGCTCCGTGCACAGCGGTTCGCCGAGATCGATCCGGAAGAGTTTTATGTCTTCACCGAGACGCGCCCGAACACGATCATTCTGGCACCCGGGCAGCGGGCGCTGGAATGGCCGGCCAACGAATTCTTCTCGTGGCGCAACCCGGACGGTGAGCGCGACATCGTCATCCTCCAGGGGCGTGAGCCGAACCTGAACTGGCGCGAGTACGTCGAGATCGTGATGGACCTCGTGAAGCGCCTTGAGGTGTCCCAGGTGATCGCGCTGGGCGGCACATACGACGCCGTGTCGCACCGGGGGCAGGTCAGCATGAGCGGCCACGCCACCTCGCCAGAGCTGCGCGAGCGCCTGGCCGAGTTTGGCATCA
>JBBQBU010000424.1:0-5454 GCA_038318015.1 Chloroflexota bacterium
CACCGAATACTTCGTCAACTTCGAGGGGCTGGGCAAGGAGATTGCGCGCCCGCCGATGCTCCAGAAGGATGGCTACGTCCCGCTGCCGACGACGCCCGGCCTGGGCATCGACCTCGACGAGGACGCCTTGCGGGCGAACGCGTACCAGCACTTCCCGAAGCGGAACATCCGCCAGTACGCCGACGAGCCGTAGTCCAACCCGTCCCAGCCACTCTCCGCCGACGCCCGGTCCTGACTCGTCAGGACCGGGCGTCCCTCAAGCGCCTACCACCTCGGCCACGCGCTCGACGGAGTTCACGGAGCGCCTGCGGCCCATCAGTGGCCACGGCCACGCGATACCCCTCGTCCTCAAGCATGGCGCGCAGCATCAGACAGATGTTGGGGTCGTCGTCGACGATCAGCACCGTCACGGCGGACGGTGCGGCACGTTCTTGCTCCGGAAATTCGTGCAATGAGTCCCCCCAGCTGGGGATATTGTGGCTGCCCCGTGCGAATCCTTCATGAGCATTTGCTCATCTGGCGGGTCGGCCAGTCGCCCCATCATTGACCGCCAGCGAGCAGGTTGGGAGCGCCGAGCCGTCGAATGGCAGTTGTCAGATCGGGCGCCGCCGAGTGGGCGGTGAAGGCCGTCCAGACGGCCCCCCGTTTGACGCCGTTCGCGCTGGACGCATCGCCGCTATGCTATTGACAGCAAAGATTGACCAGCGTCACGATCTGGCAACGACGGGCGTCGAACGGGTCCGGCGTCCGATGCCTACCCCGGGTGACACGCTTTCGCCATGATAAGGACGAGCATCAAGACGAGGAGGCTCCGTGGAACACTGTGAGAGTAAGACGGGTGGCGTCTGCGGGCGCACGGCCACCTGGAAGCAGAGCGTCCATGCTGGGGGCCGTCTGGCCGGCCCAGTTGACTACTACTCGGTGTGGTGCGACGAACACGCGCAGGCGATTGCTGACAAGCGACGGACCGACTGGAATGCGGTTGCGACGATGACGCCAATAGCTCCAGATGTCACCTAGCCACGGCCATCGCAGATCCACCCAACGAGCAATCAGTGGCTACCTCACAGGTCGGCCGATCGAGATCCATCGCTCAAGCGCGGCAGCCAGATCCCCTTGACGGACCGGCTTGCTGATGTAGTCGTCCATCCCGGCCGCCAGACACTGTTCGCGGTCACCCTGCATCGCGGAGGCCGTCATGGCGATGATCGGGGTTCGTCGCTCGCCGCCTTCAGCGCGCCTGATTAATGCCGTCGCTTCATAGCCATCCATCTCGGGCATCTGGCAGTCCATGAGGACGGCGGCGTACGGGAAGCGGCGGAGTGCCTCCACGGCCTCGCGCCCGTTCGCGACTAGATCCACTCGGTAGTGCAGCTTCTCGAGCATACGTCCGGCTACCTTCTGGTTCACGACGTTGTCCTCGGCGATCAGAACACGCATATGGTCGTGACCATGATGATCGCCTGCATGAGTTTCGGGCGCTGGCGCTGGTGTGGATCGGAGGACGCCGTCAAACAGCAGGTCTTGGAGCCGGTCATGGAGCTGCGAGGGGCGGACCGGCCGCGTCAGACGGGCGTCAACGGTTGCCGCCGCTGCCTCGGCTGGTGTCTGCCCTGGCAACGTGATCAGCAGAATCTTGACGACCGCAAGCCCGGCCTCAGCCCTGATTGCACGAATTGCCGCCTGCCCGTCATCGTCCGTCGCCTGCATGTCCAAAATGATCGCATCGACGCGGCCTGAGCGGCGGAGGACGGTCACGCTCGCCGTTGGTGCCGTCACGACCGCGACACCCCAGGATTCGAGTTGGTCGCGGAGCATCTGCCGGCTGGTGGCGCTGTCGCTGATCAGGAGGATACGCCGGCCCCGGATCATCTGCGAAAGTGTCACGTCCGCTTCCGCCGCCCGGTCGTGCGCCAGGCGCACCGTGAACCAGAAGGTGCTGCCAGTGCCGACCTCGCTCCTAACGCCGATCTCCCCGCCCAGGACCGTCGTCAGCCGCTTCGAGATCGCCAGACCCAACCCCGTCCCGCCGTATTGTCGTGTGGTCGAGCTGTCGGCCTGCACGAACGGCTGGAAGAGCCGGGCTATCACGTCGGGGGCGATGCCAACGCCCGTATCCGTCACGTCGAAGCGCACGACGGCCTGATCGTCCTCATCAGCGTCGTCCACGAGGTACGCCCGGATCGTGACCGCGCCGACGCTGGTGAACTTGATGGCATTGCCCGCGAGATTGAGCAACACCTGGCGAATGCGCCCCGCGTCGCCGAGGAACCGGAGGTTGTCCGGAATATCCACCAGCGTGGCGAACTCGATGCGACTTGCGGCGGCGTGCCTGGCCAGCAAGCCGGCAACATCCTCCACGACCATGCGCGGATCGCAGGGAGCAACCTCCAGCACCAGCCGCTCGGCCTCGATCTTCGAGAAGTCGAGGATGTCATTAATGATCTGTAGCAGGGACTCGCCGCTCGAACGGATCGTGGCCGCGTACTCTCGCTGCTCGGCGTCGAGGGCGCTGTCCAGCAGCAGGCTGGTCATACCGATGACACCGTTGAGCGGCGTGCGGATCTCGTGTGACATCATCGCCAGGAACGCAGACTTCGCCCGACTCGCCTCCTCGGCCTCGGCCCGAGCCGTCCGCTCGGCCTCCAGCAGCCGTGTCCGCTCCTCCTCCGCCACCTGACTCTCCGTCACATCCATCGCCACGCCGACCGCGCGCATGGGGTGTCCGTCGGCTCCAGCGATCGTCCGTCCGCTTGCCACGATCCAGCGAATCGTGCCATCCGGCAAGACGATCCGGTAGCGGTTCTCGTACACCCCAGCCTCGCGCAGGACTCGCGCGGTCGACTCATCCACGATCGCACGGTCATCTGGGTGAATCAATTCAGAGAAGGTGCTCAGGGTGAGGTGGCGCTCCGGTTCCGGCCCCGTCCCGTAGATCTCCATGGCACGCGCGGAGCCTCGGAATTCGCCGGTAGCGAGGTCAAGGCTCCACGTTCCCAGGCGGGCCGTCTCGACCGCCACGCGCATGTCCTGCTCGCGCTCCAGGAGCGCGGCCTCCACCCGCTGGCGTTCCGAGATGTCCCGCGCGACGCACAACAAGACCTGTTCGCCATCAAGCTCCGCGCTCGCAACCGTGGCCTCCACCGGAAACTTGGTGCCGTCCTTGCGGCAATGAAGCGACTCGAAAGTGATCCCTCGGATCGCGGTGGCAACCACCCCCTGGTGCGCCTCCTCGGAGAGCGCCCCACCCCTCAGATCGAAGATGGTGAGCGCCAGTAGCTCGTCTCGCTCGTATCCGTACGCCGCGACCGCTGACTGGTTGGCCCCAATGATCTGTCCGTCGAGATTCACGAACAACATGATGTCCGTCATGTGCTCGGCGAGCAGGCGGTAGCGCGACAGGTCGTGCGCGGTCCGCTTCTGCTCTGTAAGATCAACCATGCCGCCGACCATCCGGATTGGCGTCCCATCCGGCTCACGGAACACCCGTCCGCGATCTACCACGTCGGCGTAGGTGCCATCGACCCTGGCGTAGCGGTACTCGTCGGACCACTCGCTGCCCTCGCCGTCGATCACGCCGCGTATGCCGGCCACCACGCGCTCGCGGTCGTCTGGATGGATGCGGCGATGCCATGACGCGATGGTCGGATCCTGCACGGCCGGCTCGTGGCCGAACGCCGTTCGCAGGCCGTCTCCCCACCACAGGGCGTCGCTCCTGATGTCCCAATCCCAGATCGCGTCGCTGATGACATCGGCGATCACGCGGAGCCGTTCCTCGCTCTCGCGTAGCGCCTCCTCAGCGATCTTCTGCTCGGTGATGTCGCGGCCAACGCCCTGCACTTCCGCGAGCCGCCCATCCTGGTCAAAGATGCCGCGGTTCGTCCACTGCAGCCAGCGCATGGCCCCGTCCTTGGCCGGGATCGCCTGCACCGTCGTCCGGAGCGGCGCGTCTGGCGACATCCCGTCGAAGGCGACGCGGATGGCAGCCGCCTCGTCCGGTGGAACCATCGCCAGGACGTTGCCGCCGAGGAGGTCGTCCGGCTCGGCCCCGTAGTAGGTCGCGCACGATCGATTCACGAACGTCAGCGTGCCGTCAGGCAGGATGCGAGTCACGAGGTCCGGCTGGTCCTCGATCAGGCCCCGGTACCGTTCCTCGCTGCGACGGAGTGCCTCGCCCGCCCGCCCGTAATCCTCATTGTCCCGAGCCATGACGGACATGCCTACGACGGCATCCTGTGTTGAGTTGACGATTGCCGCGCGGTGAGCGTCGTTCGCGGTCGCCTGCCCACGCTCGGTAATCTCGGTGACAGAGCAGCCAACGGCGACGATGCCGTCTTCATTGTCGCGGATCGGGAAGCAGTTGACCCGCCACTGCCGTTGTCCGTCGGGCGATCCAGGCCGTGCGCCCGTAACCTCAAGATCCATGCACGACTCGCCCGTGTCGAGGACTCCCCGCAGCACAGGGCCGAACGCGTCCGCCAGCGATGGGCACACGTCAGCCAGCGTGCGGCCGACGTGCGTCTCGGCGGGGATCCCGTCGATGGCGGCGAGGGTCTCGTTCACGCAGATGCAGCGAAGGTTCCGGTCCCAGAAGCCCAGTCCGAACGGCGCGTGTGCCATCAGCGCCCGAAGCATCGGCCAGGACTGCCCGTCCGAAATCCAGTCAGAAGCAGCGTTCATCATTCCTCGACGGCCCCAGTCCACGACATCTTTCGTTTCGCTGACCAGAGAACGTCTCGTCGGCCTGATGGGGGATGACCGGGGCTGTGGCCGCCGTGCGTGAGGCGAGAGGCTCCGTCGTTCGTTGAAGAGGGGACCGGAGGTGAGGGACTACCTCGCCGCCGAAAGCTCCGCCCGCAGCGCCGCCGTCCCCGCTTTGTCCACCGTCAGCGACGCCGGATCAATGACCACCCCGTACTCGGCGCGCGCCGCCGCCACGCTGACCTTCTCGTCGGTCACGTCCTCCGCGACGGCCGCCGGGTCGCGCGTCAACGGGTCGCCGTAGCCGCCCGCGCCCGCCAGCGTGTGCCGCAACACGTCGCCGTAGTGCAGGATGCGCGACGCCTTCGACGGCGGCACCTCCGACACGCCCCCGAGGATCACCACGTTCGCGGACGGTTTGCCGGGCTTGCCGCCCTCCAGTCCCCACGGCAGATGCACCTGCCGGTCGGTCCGCAGTTGCAGCACTGCCTCCCGCTCCAGAAACTTGTACTGCCGCACCATCGCGAGGCCGCCCCGGTACTTGCCCGCGCCGCCCGTGTCCGGCACGAACGCATACTCCTCGATGCGAAGCGGGTGGTCGCCCTCCAGGAACTCGATGGGGTTGTTTGAGAAGTTGGCGCAGATGCTGGAGCAGGCGTCGATGCCGTCCTTGTCCGGACGGCCGCCCCAGGATGCGTGCAGGAACTCCAGGAACACGAACGCGCGGTCGTCCGCGTAGTAGCCCGCGATGGT